>NZ_JARGEF010000124.1:0-22663 GCF_033794725.1 Streptomyces sp. ID05-39B
AAAGGGGTGCCGGCCTCCGCCGGACGCGCGGGCGCCGTACTCGCCGCCTTGCCGTCGGCGGGACCGCCGGGGGCCGTGGGGCCGGCGCCCGCGTGCGCGGGCGGGCCGGCCGCGCCGCCGTCCGCGGCGGTCGTCCCCGTCGTGCAGCCGCACACCGTGACCAGTGCCGCCGCGCCGGCCAGCACGGCGAGCGATCTCCGTACGGCGAGCGATCTCCGTGCGGCCCGCGATCTCCGCACGGCTCGTGCTCTTCGCGCGGCGAGGGTTGCGCGCCCGGCCGTTCCGCTGCTCATGCCCGTCATACGCACGCGTGACCCCCGTCGTCTCACCGGCGCACTGTCTCATCCCGGATACTCCCCGCGGATGACGCCACGCGAACCGCCCGGCATGGTGGTGACGGGGACCGCACCGAGTCTGTGAGCAAGGTCCCAGCGTGCTCCCCTCCACCGGGTGGAGGCGCACCGCTACAGTCCGTCGAAGGTCGGACCGCCCAGCCGGTGACCGGCGATCAATCCTGAGCGGGAGGCAACACACCATGGCGCGCGAGTCTGAGTCCGGACTGCCCATCGAACCGGTCTACGGACCGGACGCTCTGGAGGGCTGGGACCCGGCGGAGAAGCTGGGCGAGCCGGGAGCCTATCCCTACACGCGGGGCGTGTACCCGTCGATGTACACCGGCCGGCCGTGGACCATGCGCCAGTACGCCGGTTTCGGCACGGCGACGGAGTCGAACGCCCGCTACAAGCAGCTCATCGCCAACGGCACCATGGGCCTGTCGGTCGCCTTCGACCTGCCGACCCAGATGGGCCACGACTCCGACGCGCCGATCTCCTCGGGCGAGGTCGGCAAGGTCGGTGTCGCCATCGACTCCATCGACGACATGCGGGTGCTGTTCGGCGGGATCCCGCTGGACAAGGTGTCCACGTCGATGACGATCAACGCGCCGGCGGCCCTGCTGCTGCTCATGTACCAGCTGGTCGGAGAGGAGCAGGGTGTCACCGCCGCCCAGCTCACCGGCACGATCCAGAACGACGTGCTCAAGGAGTACATCGCGCGCGGGACGTACATCTTCCCGCCGAAGCCCTCCCTGCGGCTGATCGCCGACATCTTCAAGTACTGCAAGGCCGAGATCCCGAAGTGGAACACGATCTCGATCTCCGGCTACCACATGGCGGAGGCGGGAGCCTCGCCCGCGCAGGAGATCGCGTTCACCCTCGCCGACGGCATCGAGTACGTGCGCACGGCCGTCGCGGCAGGCATGGACGTGGACGACTTCGCCCCCCGCCTGTCCTTCTTCTTCGTCGCCCGTACGACGATCCTGGAGGAGGTCGCCAAGTTCCGTGCCGCGCGCCGCATCTGGGCGCGCGTGATGCGGGACGAGTTCGGCGCGAAGAACCCCAAGTCGCTGATGCTGCGGTTCCACACGCAGACCGCGGGCGTGCAGCTGACCGCCCAGCAGCCCGAGGTGAACCTGGTCAGGGTCGCCGTCCAGGGTCTGGCGGCCGTCCTCGGCGGCACCCAGTCCCTGCACACCAACTCCTTCGACGAGGCGATCGCGCTCCCCACCGACAAGTCGGCCCGGCTCGCGCTGCGCACGCAGCAGGTCCTCGCCTACGAGACGGACGTGACGGCGACCGTCGACCCCTTCGCCGGCTCGTACGTCATCGAGAAGATGACCGACGACGTCGAGGCCGCCGCGCTGGAGCTGATGACGAAGGTCGAGGATCTCGGGGGCGCGGTCTCCGCGATCGAGCACGGTTTCCAGAAGGGCGAGATCGAGCGCAGCGCGTACCGCATCGCCCAGGAGACCGACTCCGGTGAGCGGGTCGTGGTCGGCGTCAACCGCTACCAGCTCGACGCGGAGGAGCCGTACGAGCCGCTCCGGGTGGACCCGGCGATCGAGGCCCAGCAGGCGGCCCGCCTCGCGAAGCTGCGCGCCGAGCGCGACCAGTCGGCCGTGGACGCGGCCCTCGCCGAGCTGAAGAAGGCCGCCGAGGGCGAGGACAACGTCCTCTACCCGATGAAGGACGCCCTCCGGGCCCGCGCGACGGTCGGCGAGGTCTGCAACGCCCTGCGCGAGATCTGGGGCACCTACGTGCCCAGCGACGCGTTCTGAACCGTGCCGAAGCGGCCCAGGCAGCCGGTGGGTCCGGCTGCCTGGCCACCACCCCGGCCCACGTAACCGTCCGGCCGCACGAGCAACAGCCCCCGGCCGTACGACCCCCTGCGCACGGGCCCGCACCATCCGCACCCGCTCGGCGTGAACTCGTACGCCAGGGGCACGCGTCGCCTACGCCCGCCGCACCGCCCTGCGCATCGCCCTCGCCCGCCGCACCACCCGGCGCGCGGTGGAATTGCGCGGAAGGAACGACAGCCGCTCCGGGATACCGCCCGGCAGACCCAGCGCGGTGAGCCGCCGGCGCTTGAAGTACCGCTTGGTGCGCGGCCCGAGACAGGTGCGCAGATACTCCTCGGCGACCGGGCGCAGGCTCGGGTGGATCTGCGCCTGCATCACATAGCCGACGGTCCTGACCAGGTCGGTGAGCGATTCCGGCGGGATGCGCGTCTCGCCCTCGCCGTCCTCCAGGTCCGGCAGCAGCGCGTCCGCGAGCAGGGCGGGCACCCGGTTGCTGTTCTGGTACGGGGTGAGCCGGTCCATCAGCCGCTCGGTGCCGATCCGGGCGACCGGCAGGTCGTAGAACGCCGACGCGGTGAACAGGGCGGTGGAGAAGCAGCCCACCACCAGCGCGGGCCGCGCCGCGGCGAACAGCACCTCGGCCAGGACCGGCGTCTCCAGCACCGTGAGGTCGACGCCCAGCTTCGCGGCCTCCGCCTCCAGGATCCGGCTGTAGCGGGCCGGCGCGGTCGGGTGCGGCTTGAAGACCACGGCCCGGTGCCCACGGGCGACCGCCCCCCGCATCATCCGCACATGCAGGTCCTCTTCCTCCTCCACGGTGAGGATGCCGAGCGCGGACAGGTACTGACCCAGCAGCAGCGCGGAGTCGTCGGGCAGCGCGGGCAGTTCCTCCACCGCCTCGCCGATCTCCCCGAGGACCTTGAGGAAGCCGCTCGCCGGCACGGTCCGCGCGGGCACCCCGAACTCGGTGAGCAACAGCGGCACCAGCCCCGGCACCAGGTCCAGATGGAGCAGCCGGCGCACCCTGGTGCCGATCAGCGGGTCGATCCTGTTGCGGGTCGGCCCGTAGCTCATCAGCCCGTCGGCATAGACCTCGACGGGCGCTCCGGGGAACACCTGCGCGATCGCCAGCGCCGGGTTGACCTGGATCGACTCCACGACGATCTCGACCCGGTCCTCGCCCAGTCCCCACAGCATCCGCAGATGGCGCTCCAGGAGCGGCGCGTCGTCGGCGCGCGGTGCCCAGGCGCCCGGGTGGAAGGGGCTGATGGCCTCGTTCCAGGACAGCACCGCGTCGAAGCGGTCGCGCAACGGGGCGAAGCCCGGCATCTCGTCGACGGCCGGGGTGGTCTCCGGCGTCGTCGTGTTGTTGCACACCAGCAGCAGCCGGCGGTCCGCCGCCGGGAAGCAGCCGGCGTCCAGCGCGGCGGCCAGGGTGGCGGCGCCGTACAGCGTGGAGGCACAGAAGATCTGAGTCGTGCGAGGCATCAGGCGGCCGCCTTCGGGGTGCCGGTCTTCGAAGAGGTGATCCTGCGGCGCAGCCGGCGCAGCGTCGACGAGCGCTCCAGGTCCATCGTGTCCAGGACCTCGCCGAGCAGCTCCTGCGGCATGCGCCTGATGGCCGCCGCGCTCATGGCACGCAGCTGCCGGGCCACCCGCGGCTCGAACTTCCCGGTCTCGCCGAGGTGGTGGGCGATGATCGCGCAGTACGTGCGCACCGCCTTGGGGAGCAGCCGGTCGGCCTCGCGGTCCCGCGCCGTCTCCTCGATGACCTGGTCGAACGCCCGGATGAAGTCCAGCCGGCGGGCGTCGCCGATCTGGGTGAGGGAGGAGGCGACCCCGCGCCGGTAGAAGACGCCGAGCAGGTTCAGCACGGCGAACGACTCCGCCTCCCGGTGCAGCTTCCAGATCCACGGCCGGTCCTCGGCGGTGCGCAGACCGTGGGTGAAGTGCAGCAGCCCGCGGTCGGCGAGCCGGCGGTGATAGGCGCCGGCCCAGGCGTACGGGTAGTCCACGGACGTCGAGCGGTCCGCGGGCAGGATCGCGTCGCGCGGGCTGCGCACCTCCCCGCGCAGCCCGTGCGGATGCCGGACCAGCGTGCGGGCGCGCGCGGTCGCCTGCACATGGTCGACGCGCACGAAGTCGCAGCCCAGTTCCTCGATCGCGGTGACCAGATCGGTCAGATAGCCGCGCGCGAGCCAGTCGTCACCGTCCAGGAACGTCAGGTACTCGCCCTGCGCGGCATCCAGTCCGGTATTGCGTGCGGTGGCGAGCCCTCCGTTCTCCTCATGACGGATCAGACGCACCGACGCGACCTTCGACAGTTCTTCGGCCGCCCGTTCGAGAATGGCGGGCGTATCGTCCTTCGAACGGTCGTCGACCAGCACGAACTCGAAGTCCGGGCGGGCGTTCAGCTGCAGGCTTCTGAGGGTGTCCGGGGCGTATTGCTGGACGTTGTAGAACGGCACGATCACGGAAAGCTTGGGCACGCGCAAATCCTAGGAGCGTGCCCGGCAGCGAAAATATCCGGTAAGGGTACGGGCAATGAACTCGATGTGTCGGATTCGTGCATCACGCGTATTTCCGGGGAGTTGACGAGCCGGTTCGGAAAGCGGTGGCGCGCTGTTAACTTTCCGTTGAGTCGCGGTTGGGCAAAGCCCGGGTTTTGCTTCCTAGCGTCTTCGACGTGCCACCACGTACTTCGAAACCCCCGCGGATCGCCGTACTCGCGGACTCCGACACCCGCTGGAAATGGGGTGCGTCGACCGCGGGCCGGATCGCCCCGGGCGGGCAGCCCGGCCCGCCCATGGAAACCGGAGCGGACGGCGACGCGCAAGCCGCCCCCGTTCTCGACGGCTACCTCCTGCGCGGCCGCGCCACCCCCACGCCCCGTCAGCTCGCCGAAGTCGGCGTGCACGCCGACTCGCTGCGCGAGGTGACGGCCGCCGAGTTCCTTCGCTCCATGGCGAGCGAAAAGTACGACGTCCTCGTCCTCGCGCTGGTCGGCGGCGGCGTCCAGGCCATCCTGCACGGCCTCAAGCGGATCTGGGAGGACGGCGGTGAGCGGCCCGTCGTCGTCACCGGCTATGTCGGAGTCGTCTACGAGAAGCTCGCCGACGGTCTGCTGCTGCGGCACGGCGCCGACCTCGTCCTCGCCAACTCCCGCCAGGACGCGGAGCGTTTCCGCGCCGTGTACGACGGTGTCGGCGCCGACGCCTCCTCGGTGACCGAGGTCGCCCTGCCGTTCCTCGGCGGCGCCCCCTACACCGGTGAGCACGAGCCGTACACCGTGGTCTTCGCCGCCCAGCCCTCCGTGCCGGAGAACCGCAAGGACCGCACCTACCTGCTCGAACGCCTCGTGCGGCACGCCCGGTTGCACCCCGAGCGCGAGGTGCTGCTCAAGCTGCGCTCCAAGCCCGGCGAACACACCACCCACATCGAGGAGTTGCCGTACCAGAAGCTGGCCCAGCGGCTCGACCCTCCCGCCAACCTCCGTCTCGTGTACGGCAACATGGGCGAGGTCCTCGACCGCACCGACCTCATGGTCACGGTCAGCTCCACCGCCGCCCTCGAATCCCTGCACCGCGGCATTCCCACCGTGGTCCTCACCGACCTCGGGGTGCGCGAGGCGCTCGGCAACCACCACTTCGTCGGCTCCGGCTGCCTCGCCTCCTGGGACCAGCTCGACGCCGGGCACCGGCCCGCCCCCGACGAGGACTGGGTGGCCCGGCAGGGCGTCGCCGCCGGGGGAGGCGCGTACGAACAGGCCTTCGACGCGGCGCGCGCACGCATCGCCGAGCTGCTCGACCGCCCCGGCGGCCTGCCCCCGCTCACCCCGTACTACACGCCCGCCACCGCGCCCGGCTACCTCCCCGGCATCCTCGCCCGCCACCACCTCGGCCCCGACGGCAGCCCGCTGCCCGGCGCCCCGGCCGCGGACAGCGGCCCCGGACCGGTCCGCCAGATCGTCCGCCGGGCAGCCCGCGGCGCCTACCGCCACGGAGTCCAGCGCGTCGCCCCGGTCATCCGCCGAATGGGGGACCTGTGAGACCCCCGGCGCCGGCCCCGGCCTCTTTCGGGGCGTCCGCCCGGGTCCCTGCGGCCTCCGCCCAGGTCCCTGCGGCGTCCGCGCCGGCGTCTTCCCCGGCGTCGGTACCGGCCTCTTCCGGGGCGTCCGCCCGGGTCCCTGCGGTTCCCGACCGGGTCTCTGCGGTGTCCGCCCAGGTCCTTGCGGTCTCCGCGCCGGTGTCTTCTCCGGCGTCCGGTTCGGCCGCTTCTCCGGCGTCGCTACCGGCCTCCTCCAGGGCGTCCGCCCGGGCCCTTCCGGTGTCCGCCCGGGTCCCTGCGGTCTCCGCATCGGCCGCTTCTCCGGCGGCCGTCCGGCAGCCGTCTCCGGTGTCCTCCCAAGGAGTCCAGCCCATGTCCAACCTCCAGGCGGGCGTGCGTCGCGTCCTCGCCGTGATCCCCGCGCGCGGCGGCTCCAAGGGCGTCCCCGCGAAGAACCTCGCGTCCGTCGGCGGCGTGCCCCTGGTGGCGCGGGCCGTGCGGGAGTGCCGGGCCACCCGCCTGGTCACCGACGTCGTGGTGTCCACCGACGACCAGTCCATCGCCGTAGCCGCCCGAGAGGCAGGCGCCGAGGTCGTGCTGCGCCCGGCCGCCATCGCCGGGGACACCGCCGCCTCCGAGGCCGCCGTCCTGCACGCCATGGACACCCACGAGGCCCTGCACGGCGCGGCCGTCGACGCGGTGCTCCTGGTGCAGTGCACCAGCCCGTTCATCGCCCGCGAGGACATCGACGGCGTCGCCGCAGCGGTCATCGAGAACGGCGCCGACACGGCCGTGACCGTCGCCCCCTTCCACGGCTTCGTCTGGCGCGAAGGCACCACCAGCACCGGCACTACCGGCACCGGCACCACCGGCAGTGACACCACCGGCACCACCGGCACCACCGGCAGCACCGACGGCACGAACAACACCGTCGGCACCGCCGGAGGCTTCGGCGTCAACCACGACAAGGCGTACCGCCCGCGCCGCCAGGACCGCCCCCAGGACCTCCTGGAGACCGGCGCCGCCTACGCCATGGACGCGGCCGGCTTCCGCGAGCACGGCCACCGCTTCTTCGGCCGCACCGACCTCGTGCGCACCGACCCCGCCCGGGTGCTGGAGATCGACGACCCGCACGACCTGGCCCGCGCCCGCGCCCTCGCCCCCCTCTTCGACGCGAACAGGCCCGGTTCGCTCCCGACCGCCGCCGACATCGACGCGGTGGTCCTCGACTTCGACGGCACCCAGACCGACGACCGGGTGCTGATCGACTCCGACGGACGGGAGTTCGTCTCCGTGCACCGCGGCGACGGCCTCGGCATCGCCGCCCTGCGCAGGAGCGGACTGAAGCTGCTGATCCTGTCCACGGAACAGAACCCTGTGGTGGCCGCCCGCGCCCGGAAGCTCAAGCTCCCGGTCCTGCACGGCATCGACCGCAAGGACCTCGCACTCAAGCAGTGGTGCGAGGAGCAGGGCATCGCGCCGGAGCGCGTGCTCTACGTCGGAAACGACGTCAACGACCTCCCGTGCTTCGCCCTCGTCGGCTGGCCCGTGGCGGTCGCGAGCGCCCACGACGTCGTACGCGGCGCCGCCCGCGCGGTCACCGTCCTCCCCGGCGGCGACGGCGCGATCCGGGAGATCGCCGGCTGGATCCTCGGACCCTCTCTCGACTCTCCCGACCCCCTCACCAAGTAAGGAACCCCCTTTCATGAGCACCAACTCCCGCCTCCGCCAGTTCGGTTCGCGCCCGGCAGGCCCCGGCCACCCCGTCTACATCTGCGGCGAGATCGGCATCAACCACAACGGTGAGCTGGACAACGCCTTCAAGCTCATCGACGCCGCCGCCGAGGCCGGCTGCGACGCCGTGAAGTTCCAGAAGCGCACCCCGCAGATCTGCACCCCGCGCGACCAGTGGGACATCGAGCGCGACACCCCCTGGGGCCGGATGACGTACATCGACTACCGCCACCGCGTGGAGTTCGGCGAGGACGAGTACCGCCAGATCGACGAGTACTGCAAGGAGAAGGGGATCGCCTGGTTCGCCTCCCCGTGGGACACCGAGGCCGTCGCCTTCCTGGAGAAGTTCGACGTCCCCGCCCACAAGGTGGCCTCCGCCTCCCTCACCGACGACGAGCTGCTGCGCGCCCTGCGCTCGACGGGCCGCACGGTGATCCTCTCCACCGGCATGTCCACCCCGAAGCAGATCCGCCACGCCGTCGAGGTCCTGGGCAGCGACAACATCCTGCTCTGCCACGCCACTTCGACGTACCCGGCGAAGGCGCAGGAGCTGAACCTCCGCGTCATCAACGCCCTCCAGGCCGAGTACCCCAACGTCCCGATCGGCTACTCCGGCCACGAGACGGGCCTGCAGACCACCCTCGCCGCGGTCGCCCTCGGCGCCACCTTCGTCGAGCGCCACATCACCCTCGACCGCGCCATGTGGGGCTCCGACCAGGCCGCCTCCGTCGAGCCGCAGGGACTCACCCGCCTCGTGCGCGACATCCGCACCATCGAGGCCTCCCTCGGCGACGGCGTCAAGAAGGTCTACGAGTCGGAGCTGGGCCCGATGAAGAAGCTGCGCCGCGTCTCCGGCGTCGTCGCCGAGGCGGAGATCGCCGCGGCGGCCGGCGAGCCCGTCGGCGTCTGACCCGGAACCGACCCGGAACCGACCCGGAACCTCTCCGACCACCGCTACCAGTGCCCTACGGGACGGTCGTACGACGATGAGCCTTCGCGCCGGGACACCCGGCACCACCACCCCCCACACCCTCGCGTTCGTCGAGAGCCCGGTACAGCTCCTGAACGTCCTGGAGTGGGCCCACTCCCGGAGACCCCGTCCCCGGGAGGCGCCCGGCGCGGGGTTCACCCTCGTCGTCCTGTCCCCGACCGACCCGATGACCCGCGGCCAGCTGCGCCGCATGGCCGAACTGGCCCGCCACGACGGCCACCAGGTCCGCTGGGAGGAGGCCCGCGGCGGCCCCGCGGCCCCCTTCCGCACCATCGGCGGCCTGACCCGCGAGCTGCGCCGGGCCGACCGGATCGTCATGGGAGACCCCTTCTCCCGTTACGTCCAGCTGCTGCTGACCATCACCCGCGCCGACGACCTGGTCGTCGTCGACGACGGCACCGCCACCATGGAGTTCGTCGGCCAGCTCGCCCGAGGCGAACGCCTGGTGCGCTGGCACCGCAAGGGCGGCCGGCAGGGCCCTCGCGACCTGCTGTTCGCACCGGTGTCCGGCGTGGCCCGCCGCCGCCTCACCCCCGGCCCGGCCCGCCGCGTGGAGGTCTTCACCTCCATGCCGATCGAGGACGCCCCGGCCGGCGTCTCCGTCACCGCCAACACCTTCGCCTGGACCCGCGAGCGCTTCGGCCCGCCCCGCGTGACGAAGGGCGCCGACGTGGTCGGTACGTCCCTCGTCGAGACCGGCGTCGTCGACGGCGACCGCTACGTGCACGCCGTCGGCGTCCTCGCCAAGGCCCACGGCGCCACCCGCTACTTCGCCCACCGCCGCGAGAGCGCCGAGAAACTCCACCGCCTCGCCGTCGAGACGGGCCTGGAGGTCGTCCGCCCCGACCTCCCCCTCGAACTCATCGCCCGCAGAGGCCCTATCGGCAGAACCGTCCTGAGCTTCCCCTCCACGGTGGTCCACACCCTCCCCCTGGCCCTCACCGGCACGGAGGTCCGCGTCGCGGTCTGCGACATCGACCCGGCCTGGCTCACCCGGACCGCCTCCCCCCGAGCCCGGGGCTTCCTCACCGACGTCACCGAAACAGCCCGCGGCATCGACCGCCTGGCCACGGTCACGACGGCCTGACCCGCCGAATCTCCTCGGCGCACCCCCACGACAGCGTGACGCCGGCACCACCGTGCCGTGGTTGTGCACGACCACCGAGCCGTCCTGCCGCCGCTCCGCCTCTACGCGGCCGTGGCTCGGTCGGCCGGGCGCCGATCCGGTGTTCCAGTACACGGGCCTGGCTGAGGCGGGGCTCGATCGCGGCGCACCGCGCGAGGATGCGGGAGGCCGCCTTGCCGTCGGGATCCAGGTCGCCTTCGCCGTCGATTCGGACGCCCGTGGCCGGGTCCTCGGCCAGCTTCCGGAAAATCTCCAGCGACCGCTGTCCCCAGCGGTCGACCTTCTCCATTCGGCTCGACCAGATACGGGCCCCACATCGCGCCGACCGCAGCTGAAGCCTCACCTCTTGACGGCCTCCGCGATCTGTAGAGCTGCCTGGGCAGGCGTGAGGTGCGTGGTGTCAACGACCTCGGCCTCGCCGTGCAGCCATGTCCGAGCCGCCTCAGCGTAGGGCTCAAGGTATGCGAGGCGAAACGGAGAGTTGGGGCCAAGAACGGTGTCGCCCGCGATCCGCCCGAGGAGGGTGTCCTGGTCGGCATGGAGGACGAAGTGCCGGACCGGAATGCCATGCTGGGCAAGGCCGGAGCTGATCTCGCGCCAGTACTGCTCGACCAGAACAGTCATGGGCATCACCAGAGTGCCACTGGTGTAGTCGAGTACGCGTCGGGCGGTCTCGACGACGAGCGGCCGCCACGGCGGCCAGTGCTGAAAGTTGTCCGTCTCTGGCAGCCCTGGCGTGATGTCCATGAGTGTCTCGCCGACCTTCTCGGCGTCGAACACCCGTGAATCCGGAATCAGCTGCTGCACGAGTGCACCGGTCGTCGTCTTGCCTGCGCCGTGAGTGCCGTTAAGCCATACGA
Source organism: Streptomyces sp. ID05-39B (assembly GCF_033794725.1). Classification (NCBI taxonomy): domain Bacteria; kingdom Bacillati; phylum Actinomycetota; class Actinomycetes; order Kitasatosporales; family Streptomycetaceae; genus Streptomyces; species Streptomyces sp. ID05-39B. The sequence continues at coordinate 10,896 of NZ_JARGEF010000124.1, forward strand.
TCATGGGCTCGACGCTACAGAAGCGGCGTGACGCCAGGCACCTGCTCGGCGATCACGTGCACCGATGCCCGGGCCTCGGCAAGAACGACGGCGGTGGTCAGACCTGCTACGCCAGCCCCGACAACGACAACGCGCTCCCCTGCGGTCATGACCTTGACCCTAACGGCGGGCGGCGTCGATGGGACATGGTTTTCGCCACGCTTCAGGGCCGTACGCGAGCGCATGGCTGCCGCCTGAGATGCGCCCTCCCTGACGTCATCCCGCTGCTACGCTGCGTCACTCGCCGCGTACGCGCCACCACGCGGGACTTCCTCAACGAGGCCAAGGAAGTGGCCCGCTACGTCGCCTTCGACCGGCCGGACGCCTGGGCGAACTTCAGCCCCACCAACGTCGCCCTGCACGAGGTCAGCGCGGCCGTCTCCTTCGGCGACGCCGGCATGGCCCTGCAAACCGCACGGCCGCTCATGCGGCGGCACATTCCCGTCCCCGAGCGCCGGGCCGCCCTGTGGGTGGCCGGTGACGGCTGCGACGGTCGCGAAACCGGGACAGCTGCCCCGGCCACTCCACTACCCCGGACTGCGCGCCAGCAGAAATGCCCGGGGCCGGGTCGCGCCGCCCTCCGGCTCCAGGACCACGCGGGCCTGGACGTCGAGGCCCGCCTCGGTGAGGTGGCCGGCGACGGATTCCGGCGTGCGCCAGTAGTAGTCGAGCGTGATCTCGTGGCCGAACCGCTCCGCGACGTGCTGCCGCTCGCCGGTCCCGGTCTGGAAGCAGAGCAGCAGGTACCCGCCGGGTACGAGGACGCGCCGGAACTCCGCGAACACCGCGGGCAGGTGCGTGTCCGGCACGTGGATCACCGAGAACAGGGCGAGCAGCCCGCCCAGCGTGCGGTCGGGCAGGTCCAGGGCGTCCATCGACCCGACGTGGAAGCGCAGCCCGGGGTGCGCCCGGCGGGCGAGGGTCACCATGCGGGGTGAGACGTCGACGCCGAAGGCGGGCACCCCGAGCCGGTGCAGCAGCGCGGTGACGTTGCCGGGCCCGCTGCCCACGTCCGCCACCGGCTCCTCGCCTCTGGCCCGCACCAGCTCCGCGAACCCGGAGATCAGCGCCCGGTCCATGACCCGTTCCCCGAGCCCGTCGGGGAACTCACGGGCGTACTCCTCGGCGATGGCGTCGTACGCGGCACGGGTGTCCCGGACGAAGCCGGGATCGGCGTCGGCCGGGGACGGGCTGGTGTTCGGTTGGCTCACGTGACCGGACTCTAGTGACGGGCCCCGCCGCTCGGCAGGCGAATCCGTGAAGCGCCGGTGTCCGCTCCCGCCCGGTCCCGCTCCATGGACAGTCGCGCGTGCCTCGAGTGAGCCGTGGTAACCGTGAAGGAGGAAGATTGAGGGACGGGCCGGCAAGCCATGATCGACTCGGCCCGAAAACAGCCGAGTTTACCCAGCCCGAACACCAGCCATGCGCCGCGCGGCCAACTTTTCTTCCCCTAACAGGTTGAAGTTTTGTTGATCGTGGGTCAGCCGACCACCCCGGCGTCCTACCCTTCAAAGGGTGAAGCAACTGATGTCCCGAGAGTCCGAGGCCGATCCTTCAAGGGAAGCCGCGCTTCCCGGCACTTTGCCGGAGGCCCTGCGCGCCGAGCTCGTCGCCTTCCGCCGCGACATGCACATGCACCCTGAGCTGGGCAACCAGGAGTTCCGTACGACGGCGGCGATCAAGGAGCGCCTGGAGAAGGCGGGCCTCAAGCCCCGCGTACTCGCCGGCGGCACCGGGCTCATCTGCGACATCGGCGACTGGGCCGACGGCACACCCGTCCTTGCGATGCGTGCCGACATCGACGCGCTGCCGATCCCGGACACCAAGGCCGACTGCGCCTACCGCTCCACCGTCCCCGACCGCGCCCACGCCTGCGGTCACGACGTGCACACCGCCGTCGTCCTGGGGGCCGGTCTCGTCCTCGCCGACCTGCACCGGGAGGGCCGGCTCCCGCGCCCGGTGCGGCTGATCTTCCAGCCCGCCGAGGAGGTGCTGCCCGGCGGCGCCGCCGACGCCATCGAGGACGGCGTCCTGGAGGGCGTCGGCCGGATCATCGCCGTGCACTGCGACCCGCGCGTGGACGCCGGTCTGATCGGTCTGCGCGAGGGTGCCATCACCTCCGCCTGCGACCGCCTGGAGATCTCCCTGGGCGGGCCCGGCGGCCACACCGCCCGCCCGCACCTGACGACCGACCTGGTCACCGCCGCCGCCCGCGTCGTCGTCGACGTGCCCGCGCTGGTCGGCCGGCGCGTCGACACCCGGGCCGGCCTCGCCGTGACCTGGGGCCGGATCGACTGCGGGCACGCCCCGAACGTGATCCCGCAGCACGCCGAGCTGTCCGGCACCGTGCGCTGCCTCGACATCGAGGCCTGGCGGCAGGCGCCCGACCTCGTCGTCGCCGCGATCGACGAGGTCGCCAACCTGCACCGCGCCAAATCGGAGATCAACTACGTCCGCGGCGTCCCCCCGGTCGTCAACGACACCGACGTCACCGGCCTGCTGCGGGACGCCATGGTCGCCCGGCGCGGCGAGGAGGCGGTGGAGACCACCGAGCAGAGCCTCGGCGGCGAGGACTTCTCCTGGTACCTGGAGCGGGTGCCGGGAGCCATGGCCCGCCTCGGCGTCCGCACGCCGGGCGAGCGCACGGTCCGCGATCTGCACCAGGGCGACTTCGACGCCGACGAGCACGCCATCACCGTAGGGGTGGAGCTGTTCACGGCGGCCGCGCTGCTGGACGCGACGACGCGCACGGTGTGAGCGCGCGGCGCCGGTGACGGCCCGGACGAAGGGGTGCCCGAAAGGTGCCCCTTCGTCCACTTGTGTCACCGGCGTGTAACCCGGGGGACCCGGTTGCGACCCGGGGGCGGCACGAATCGATAACGGCCGTGAGAAACCCCGTTCCCCTCCCCGTCTACGCGCGTTACTGTGCGCCGAAATCGCCCCTTGGAACGGCCCGTTGGGGGAGCCGTGCAGGAGGCGCCACATTGGGGAACGCGGGCCGGTGACGGCGCCGTGGGGATGAAGGGTGCTTGCTGTGCGTCTCATATCTCGAAGGACCAGGTTCATCCAGGCAGCGGCGTCCGTCGCGGTCGTGGCCCTCGCGGCGGCCGGCTGCGGCGAGTCCAGCACCAGCTCCAATCCCAGCGAGAAGGAGTCCGGCAAGGAGTCCGCCACGTACTCCGGCAAGGGCATCGGCCTGGCGTACGACATCGGCGGCAAGGGCGACCAGTCCTTCAACGACGCCGCGTATGCCGGTTTCGAGAAGGCCGACAAGGAGTTCGGGATCGGTGGCCGCGACGTCGAGCCGCAGGACGGCGAGTCGGACGCGGACAAGGTCCAGCGCCTGACCCAGCTCGCCCAGTCGGGATACAACCCGGTGATCGGCGTCGGCTACATCTACGCGCCGGCCGTCAAGGAGGTCGCCGCGAAGTTCCCGAACACCACCTTCGGCATCATCGACGACGAGCAGGTGGCGGCGAAGAACGTCGCCGACATGGTCTTCCACGAGGAGCAGGCCTCCTACCTGGCCGGCGTCGCCGCGGCGAAGGCGTCGAAGAAGGCGCACATCGGCTTCATCGGCGGCGTGGACATCCCGCTCATCCACAAGTTCGAGGCCGGCTACGTTCAGGGCGCCAAGTCGGTCAACCCGGCCATCAAGATCGAGTCGCAGTACCTCACCGAGACGCCCCAGGAGGGCGGCTTCTCCAGCCCCGACAAGGGCAAGGCGGGGGCCAGCGGCCAGATCGAGGCCGGCGCGGACGTCATCTACCACGCGGCCGGTCTCTCCGGCCAGGGCGTGATCTCCGAGGCCGCCGGCAAGAAGGTGTGGGCCATCGGCGTCGACTCCGACCAGTACTCCCAGACCTCGCTGGCCGCGTACAAGGACTACATCCTCGGCTCGGCCCTGAAGAACGTCGGCGGCGCGGTCTACGACCTGGCCAAGTCCGTCTACGAGGGCAAGCCGCTGTCCGGCGTGGTCCGCGGCAGCCTCTCCAACGACGGCGTCGGCTTCGCCGACACCAACCCGAAGTACAAGGCCATGACGGACGTCGTCGCCGCCGTGGACAAGGCCAAGAAGGACATCGTCGACGGCAAGATCACCGTCAACGCGAAGTAGCCCACCTGTTGGGTCCTCGCTCACCTCGAACGCCGGAGGGGCTGAATTCCAGCCCCTCCGGCGTTTTTGCCGAGCGGGTTCAGTGGCGGAGCCCCGGCCGGGACGGGAAGTGGTGGCGGTAGCGGTAGCGGTGGCGGCGGTGGCGACGGCGACGGTGGCGGCGACGGTGGCGAGAGCCGGCCCGGTTCAGCCCCCCGCCTACGCCCATTAAGGGCGTCCTCGCAGACCAGCGGCCCCCTCCTCCCGCATGCCGCGCTCCAGCCTCCGTACGCTGGAGCGCAAACTGTGGCCACAGCTCGATAACGGACCGGACAGAAGGGTTTTTCCGTCTGGTCTACGCGCGTTACGCTGCGGCGGAACCAGCGCCTGGTATGGGCGCTTGCACAAAGGAGTCTCGTTCCATGCGCCGGGTGTCCCGTATCGCGGTTGCTGGTGTTGCTACCGCAGCCTTCGCAGTCAGCGTTTCCGCTTGCGGAAGCTCCTCCACGTCGTCCTCCTCCGGTGACGACAAGAACCTGGGCCTCGCCCTCGCGTACGACGTCGGCGGCAAGGGCGACCAGTCCTTCAACGACGCCGCCACCGCCGGCCTGGAGAAGGCCGACAAGGAGTTCGGCTACAAGTCGACCGCCGTCGAGCCGCAGGACGGCGAGTCCGACGCCGACAAGGTCCAGCGCCTGGAGAGCCTCGCCAAGCAGGGCTACAACCCGGTCATCGGCGTCGGCTTCGCCTACGCGCCCGCCGTCAAGGAGGCCGCGGCCAAGTACCCGAAGACCACCTTCGGCATCGTCGACGACGAGCAGACCAAGGCCGACAACGTGGCCGACCTCGTCTTCTCCGAGGAGCAGGCCTCCTACCTGGCGGGCGTCGCCGCGGCCAAGGCGACCAAGTCCAACGTGGTCGGCTTCGTCGGCGGTGTGGACGTCCCCCTGATCCACAAGTTCGAGGCCGGCTACAAGCAGGGCGTCGAGGACACCAAGAAGGGTGTCACGGTCAAGTCGCAGTACCTGACCGAGACCGCCGCCGAGGGCGGCTTCTCCAGCCCGGACAAGGGTGAGAGCGCCGCCGAGGGCCAGATCGACGCCGGTGCCGACGTGGTCTACGCCGCCGCCGGCCTCTCCGGCCAGGGCGTCATCAAGGCCGCCAACGCCAACAAGGTGTGGGCGATCGGCGTCGACTCGGACCAGTACAAGCAGGACGCGCTGAAGACGTACAAGGACTCGATCCTCACGTCCGCGATGAAGAACGTCGAGGGCGCCGTCTACACGCTGGCGAAGTCGGTGGAGGACGGCAAGCCCGCCACCGGTGTGGTCCGTGGTGACCTCGCCAACGGCGGCGTGAGCCTGTCGAACTCCAACCCGGTCTTCGCCGGCAACAAGGAGATCCAGGACGCCGTCAAGAAGGCCGAGGAAGGCATCAAGAACGGCACCATCAAGGTGAAGACCTCCTGACGACCGTGCCGGCGGCCTGCCGAGAGCGTCGAGACTGCCGAGACGTGTCGAGACCTGTCGAAGGCATGGCCAAAGAAGCGCTGTAATGACAGCGTTACGACCTCGGAACGGGGTGTGGGGACGATGACTCCCCGCGCCCCGTTCGCGCGGCAGAATGCTCGGAACGGATCGAGACTGATCGAGAAGTCGGTCAAGATCGATCAGGTCCGGGCACTATTTAAAGCAGGGGCGCTACGCGCGTAGAGCGGCCCCTTTCCCGAGGAGAGTGCGCCATCGACGCGTCCAGCAGCCCTCCGCTCACCGCCCCGTCGACAGTCGCGGTAGAGCTCGCGGGCATCACCAAGCGGTTTCCCGGTGTCGTCGCCAACCACGACATCCACCTGAGCGTCCGCAAGGGCACCGTGCACGCCCTCGTCGGCGAGAACGGCGCCGGCAAGTCCACCCTGATGAAGATCCTCTACGGCATGCAGAAGCCGGACGAGGGCACCATCGCGGTCGACGGCGAGCAGGTGAGCTTCTCCAGCCCCGCCGACGCCATCACGCGCGGTATCGGCATGGTCCACCAGCACTTCATGCTCGCGGACAACCTGACCGTCCTGGAGAACGTGGTGCTCGGCAGCGAGAAGCTGCACGGCATCGGCGCCGGAGCCCGCCGGAAGATCAAGGAGATCTCCGACCGCTACGGCCTCGGCGTCCGCCCCGACGCCCTGGTCGAGGACCTCGGCGTCGCCGACCGCCAGCGCGTGGAGATCCTCAAGGTCCTCTTCCGCGGCGCCCGCACCCTGATCCTCGACGAGCCGACCGCGGTCCTGGTCCCGCAGGAGGTCGCGGCGCTCTTCGCCAACCTGCGCGAGCTGAAGTCCGAGGGCCTCTCCGTCATCTTCATCTCCCACAAGCTGGGTGAGGTCCTGTCGGTCGCCGACGAGATCACGGTCATCCGGCGCGGCACGACGGTCGGCACGGCCGTCCCCGCCGAGACGACCCCCCGCCAGCTCGCCGAGATGATGGTGGGCAGCGAACTGCCCACCCCGGAGACCGCCGAGTCGACGGTCACCGACCAGCCCGTCCTCAAGGTCGAGAACCTCACGGTCCACGCGAGCGGCGGCGCCTCCCTGGGCCCGGAGGCCGAGCCCGTGGGCCCCGGCTCCCTGGTCGAGGCGGCCGGCGAGGTCAAGAAGGTCCTCGACGACGTCAGCTTCACCATCCACGCCGGTGAGGTCATGGGCATCGCCGGCGTCGAGGGCAACGGCCAGACCGAGCTGATCGACGCGCTGATCGGCACCAAGAACGCCGACTCCGGCACCATCGCCTTCCTCGGCGAGGACATCACCCCCTGGCCGACCCGCAGGCGCCGCGAGTCCGGCGTCGGCTACATCCCCGAGGACCGTCACCGCCAGGGCCTGCTCCTGGAGGCCCCCCTCTGGGAGAACCGCATCCTCGGCCACGTCACCGAGGCCCCCAACGCCAAGGGCTTCTGGCTGAACCCCAAGGGCGCGCAGGACGACACCCGCCGGATCGTCGAGGAGTACGACGTCCGCACCCCCGGCATCGACGTCACGGCGGCCTCCCTCTCCGGCGGCAACCAGCAGAAGCTGATCGTCGGCCGCGAGATGAGCCACAACCCCAAGTTCCTGATCGCCGCCCACCCCACCCGCGGTGTGGACGTCGGCGCGCAGGCCCAGATCTGGGACCGCATCCGCGAGGCCCGTCGCGAGGGCCTCGCGGTGCTGCTGATCTCCGCCGACCTGGACGAGCTGATCGGCCTGTCGGACACCCTCCGGGTGATCTACGACGGCAGGCTGGTCGCCGACGCCGACCCGGCGACCGTCACCCCCGAGGAACTCGGCTCGGCCATGACCGGCGCCGCGTCCGGGCACCTCGAGCACGTCGAAGAAGAAGCCGCCCCGGAGGACGAGGCCCGATGAAGAAGTTCGACAAGGAGCGCCTGCTCCTCGCGGTGGCCGGCCCGGTCATCGCGCTGGTCTCGGCGATCCTGCTGACGTCGATCGTGCTGATCGCCTCCGGCAAGAACCCGTTCGAGCCGTACCGGCTGATGCTGGAACAGGCCGGGTTCGCCGACGTCCAGGTACTGATCGTCAACCAGGCCTCGCTGTACTACATCGCCGCCCTCGCGGTCGCCCTCGGCTTCCGCATGAACCTGTTCAACATCGGCGTCGACGGCCAGTACCGCCTCGGTGCCATGATGACCGCCGTGGTCGGCGCGCACGTGTCGCTGCCGTCCTTCCTCCAGGTCCCGCTGCTCCTCCTGGTCGGCGCGCTCACCGGCGCCATGTGGGCGGGCATCGCGGGCATCCTCAAGGTCACCCGGGGCGTCAGCGAGGTCGTCGCGACGATCATGCTCAACGCGATCGCGACCAGCCTCATCGGCTACCTCACCCTGCGTGAGAACTTCGGCGTCCTGCTCGGCGACAACGTCACCACCGGCGTCATGAAGGAGTCGGGCTGGGTGCCCGGCATCGACCTGGGCCAGGACGTCGGCGAGATCTACGGCCTGGTCTTCCTCGCCGTCGCGCTCGGCATCGGCTACTGGATCGTCCTCAACCGCACCCGCTTCGGCTTCGACCTGCGCGCCACCGGTGAGTCCGAGACCGCCGCCGCGGCCTCCGGCGTCAACGCCAAGCGCATGGTGCTCACCGCGATGCTGATCTCCGGCGGGGTCGCCGGCATCTCCGGCCTGCCGCTGCTGCTCGGCGACGCCCACACCTACAGCCTCAGCTTCCCGGCGGGCCTCGGCTTCACCGCCATCGGCATCGCCCTCCTCGGCCGCAACAACCCCGGCGGCATCGCGCTGGCCGCCCTCCTGTGGGCCTTCCTCGACAAGGCGTCCCCCGCCCTCGACTACGCCACCCCGGTGGCGTACGAGAAGGAGATCGCCACGATCATGCAGGGCCTGATCGTCTTCGCGGTCGTCATCTCCTACGAGGCCGTACGCCAGTGGGGTCTGCGCCGCCAGCAGAAGATGGTCGGCGCCGAGCTGGCCGCCGCCGCCAACAACAACGCCCACAAGGAGGTGGCGGCCTGATGTCCACCGCGACCATCGCCAAGCCGCAGGCGAAGCAGCCCGGCAAGCGCCGCCGCATGTCCCTCCCGGTACTCCTGCTGATCATCGCGGGCGTGCTGGTCCTCACCTCGATCGTCCGCCTGATCTCCGGCGCGGACGGCATCACCTCGACCGGCCAGATGTCCACCGCGCTGCGCCTGGCCGTACCGATCGGCCTCGCAGGACTCGGCGGTCTGTGGGCCGAGCGCGCGGGCGTCGTCAACATCGGCCTCGAAGGCATGATGATCCTCGGCACCTGGTTCGGCGCCTGGGCCGGCTACCAGTGGGGCCCGTGGACCGGTGTCGCCTTCGGCATCATCGGCGGCGCGCTCGGCGGCATCCTGCACGCCATCGCCACCGTGACGTTCAAGGTCAACCACATCGTCTCCGGCGTGGCGTTGAACATCCTGGCCCTGGGCACCACCCGCTACCTGTCGAAGTTCACCTTCGAGGACGCCCCGCAGGGCTCCTCCAAGCAGTCCCCGCCGATCGAGTCGCTGGGCACCTTCGACATCCCCGGGCTGTCGAGCTGGCTGGAGACCCTGAACGGCAAGCACTGGTTCCTGGTCTCCGACATCGCCGGTCTGGTCGGCGGTCTGGTCACCAACCTCTCCCCGCTGACCGTCGTCGCCGTCGCCCTCGTACCCGCCACCTGGTGGGTGCTGTGGCGGACCGCCTTCGGCCTGCGGCTGCGCTCCTGCGGCGAGAACCCGGTGGCAGCCGAGTCCCTCGGCGTCAACGTCTACAAGTACAAGTACATCGCCGTGATCGTCTCCGGCGGCTTCGCCGGTCTCGGCGGCGCCTTCCTGTCGATCGTCGCCTCGAACGTGTACCTCGACGGCCAGACCGCCGGGCGTGGCTACATCGGCCTCGCCGCGATGATCTTCGGCAACTGGATGCCGGGCGGCCTCGCCCTCGGCGCGGGCCTGTTCGGCTACACCGACAGCCTCAACCTGCGCGGCGGCACCACCAACGTGCACGCCCTCATCCTGCTGCTGGCGATCCTGCTGGTCTTCGGCGCGGCCTACCTGGCCTGGCAGAAGAAGTACGTCTCCGCCGTCATCACCCTGGCGATCTCGGCCCTGATGTTCCTCTGGTACACGAGCGTGGACGAGGTTCCGCGCCAGGTCGTCTCCGCGGCCCCGTACGTCGTGACGCTGCTGGTGCTGTCGCTCTCCGCGCAACGCCTGCGCATGCCGAAGGCCGACGGGCTGCCCTACTACAAGGGGCAGGGCAAGTGACCCCGGCCGCCGCCACCGTCGACTGGGACGCCCTGCGCGAGCTGGCGCGCGAGGCCATGCGCCACGCGTACGCCCCGTACTCGCACTACCCGGTCGGCGTGGCGGCCCTGGTCGACGACGGCCGTACCGTCTCCGGCTGCAACGTCGAGAACGCCTCCTACGGCATCGGCCTGTGCGCCGAGTGCGGTCTGGTCTCGGAGCTGCAGCGCACCGGCGGCGGCCGCCTCACCCACTTCACCTGCGTGGACGGCCGGGGCGACATCCTCGTCCCGTGCGGCCGCTGCCGTCAGCTGCTGTACGAGTTCGGCGGCCCGGACCTGCTGCTGGAGACGCCGGCCGGGATCCTCCCGCTCGCCGAGATGCTCCCGCAGGCCTTCGGCCCGGACCACCTCACCAAGTGATTCCCGTGCGGCCCCTCCGACTCGCGTGAACCGGGCGGAGGGGCCGCGCACTTTCTTGAAAGGCACGGCCATGGACGTCATCTCCGTCATCCGCACCAAGCGGGACCGCGGTGAACTCAGCGACGAACAGATCGACTGGGTCATCGACGCGTACACCCGTGGCGAGGTCGCCGACGAGCAGATGTCCTCGCTCGCCATGGCGATCCTGCTCAACGGCATGAACCGGCGTGAGATCGCCCGCTGGACGGCCGCGATGATCGCCTCCGGCGAGCGCATGGACTTCTCGTCCCTGTCCCGCCCGACCGCCGACAAGCACTCCACCGGCGGCGTCGGCGACAAGATCACCCTTCCGCTGGCGCCCCTGGTGGCGGCCTGCGGCGCGGCGGTCCCGCAGCTCTCCGGCCGCGGTCTCGGCCACACCGGCGGCACCCTGGACAAGCTGGAGTCGATCCCCGGCTGGCGCGCGCTCCTGTCCAACGAGGAGATGCTGCACGTCCTCGACACCACCGGCGCCGTGATCTGCGCGGCGGGCGACGGCCTGGCCCCCGCCGACAAGAAGCTCTACGCCCTGCGCGACGTCACCGGCACGGTCGAGGCGATCCCCCTCATCGCCTCCTCGATCATGTCGAAGAAGATCGCCGAGGGAACGGGCTCCCTGGTCCTGGACGTGAAGGTCGGCACCGGCGCCTTCATGAAGACCATCGAGGACGCGCGCGAGCTGGCCTCCACGATGGTGGGCCTCGGCACCGACCACGGCGTGAAGACGGTCGCCCTCCTCACCGACATGTCCACCCCCCTCGGCCTCACCGCGGGCAACGCCCTGGAGGTCCGCGAGTCGGTCGAGGTCCTCGCCGGCGGCGGCCCGGCCGACGTCGTCGAACTGACCCTCGCCCTGGCCCGCGAAATGCTGGACGCGGCCGGAGTGAAGGACGCCGACCCGGCGAAGGCACTCGCCGACGGCTCCGCGATGGACGCCTGGCGCCGCATGATCACCGCCCAGGGCGGCGACCCGAACGCCCCCCTCCCCACCGCGCGCGAACAGCACGTCATCAAGGCCCCGGCCACCGGCGTCCTCACCCGTCTCGACGCCTACGGCATCGGAGTCGCCGCCTGGCGTCTGGGCGCCGGCCGCGCCCGCAAGGAGGACCCGGTCCAGGCGGGAGCCGGCATCGAACTCCACGCCAAGCCCGGCGACACGATCACCGAGGGCCAGCCCCTCCTGACCCTCCACACCGACACCCCCGAGCGCTTCGCCTACGCCCTGGAATCGGTGGAGGGCTCGTACGACATCGGGGCGCCGGGCACGAGCTACGAGGCGTCCCCGGTGGTAAGGGAGCGCATCGCCTGATCAGCCCGTCCGGCGCTTGAGGACGAGGCGCGAAGCGCCGACAGCGGGGGTCTGGGGGCGGCAGCCCCCAGGGACGGGACGGGAAAGGGCGGCGGGGGCGAGAAAAGGGCTGG
>NZ_JARGEF010000125.1:0-22566 GCF_033794725.1 Streptomyces sp. ID05-39B
CCACCTCACAGACCGGTAACCCCATGCACCTCCCTCGCAGCCGCCCGCGGCTTCTCGCCGCCCTCCTGCTCACCCCGTTCCTCGCGGGCTGCTTCGCCTCCGGCGGCGACAGTGACGGTGGAGCGGCCGACCCGAAGGACGGCTCCAGGCTGCGCGTCGCCCTCGCCTTCCCGCCCGCCGAGAACCTCTCCCCGTACGGCGCCGACGCCACCATCCTCAGCCGCCTCGGCGTCACCGAGGGCCTCACCGCACTGGACGCCAACGGAGCCGCCGCCCCCGCACTCGCCGCGTCCTGGCGCCGCGAGAACGACCGCAGCTGGCTGTTCACCCTGCGCGAGGCCGTCTTCCAGGACGGCACCGACGTCACCCCGGCCGCCGTCGCCGCCTCCCTCACCCACGCCACCGAGGCCAGGCCAGCCCCGGCAGCCCTCTCCGGAGTGACCCTCACCGCCAAGGCCGAGGGCGCGGTCGCCGTCCGCGTCACCACGGACGCCCCCGACCCCGTCCTGCCGCTGCGCCTGTCCAGCCCCAGCCTGGCGATCCTCTCCCCGAAGGCCTACGACGCGAAGGGCGCCGCCGACCCGGCCGGCACCGCCACCGGCCCCTTCGAACTCACCGACGTCCAGGGCAGCACCGGCGCCCGCCTCGACCGCTTCGACGACTACTGGGGCGGCCGCGCCCAGGCCTCCGGCATCGACGCCCGCTTCATCGCCGACGGCACCGCACGCGCCAACGCGCTGCGCACCGGCCAACTGGACCTCGCCGAGGCGATACCCGTCGCCCAGGCCGCCACCCTCGAAGCGGACATCCGCCGCGAGACCGCCACCACCCGCACCACGAGCCTCCTCCTCAACGCCCGGTCCGGCGCCTTCAAGGACGCGTCGCTGCGCGCCGCGGCCCGTGCCGCCGTCGACACCTCCGCCCTCGCGGAAGGCGTCTACGAAAAGCACGCCGACGCCGGCACCGGCATCTACGGGCCCGCCGTCACCTGGGCCGCGGGCAAGCGCGTACCGCCCACCACGAGAGCCCGGCCCGGCAAGCCCGCCGGCACCTCCATCACGCTCGCCACCTACGACAACCGGCCCGAACTCCCTGAAGTGGCCCAGGTGTTGAAGCAGCAGCTGGAGAAGGCCGGATTCACGGTGAAACTGAAGGTAGGCGAGTACTCGCGGCTGGAGAGCGACGCCCTCGCCGGAAAGTTCGACGCCTTCGTGCTCGCCCGCAACACCCTCGTCGACACCGGTGATCCCGTCGCCGCACTGGCCGGCGACTACACCTGCGCCGGCGGATTCAACATCGCCCAGCTCTGCGACACGTCCGTCGACGCGACCGTGGCGAAGGCCGAACGCACCGCCGACACCGCCCGACGGCAGGACGCCGCCATGGCCGCCGAGGCCGCGATCCTGCGCACCGACGCCGTCGTCCCCCTGGTCCACCAGCGCGTCATCACCGGCGTCGATCCCCGGGTGAGTGGCGTGCTCCTCGACCCCTACGAGCGCACCCTCGTCGGCACCGGGACCCGGCGCTGATCCATGAGGAAGACCCTGGGCGTGCTGCTGTGGCGCGCCGGACTGGCCGCGCTGCTGGTGTGCGGGATCGGGCTGCTGCCCTGGCTCTCGCACACCGACCCGGCGCTCACCGTGCTCAGGGTCCGGTCCGCCGACCGTGATCCCACGGCCGAGGTGCTCGCCGACATTCGCGCCCAACTGGGTCTGGAGGACGGGCCGTTGCGCCTGCTCGGCCGGTGGCTCACCGGGCTGCCGCGCGGGGACGCCGGACACTCGTGGATATCCGGCTCCGAGGTCGCGCCCGACGTGCTCGGGGCCCTCGGCGCTTCACTCCTGCTGATGGCGGTGGCCCTCGTCGTCGCCCTCGCCACGGCCGCCGCCGTGTGCGCCCGCACCCTCCACCTCGGAGCGCGTCGCCGCCTCGCCGGGCGGCCGACGGGCGGATCCGGTTCGGCGGTGCTCGCCGCCCTTCCCGAGTTCCTCATCGCCTCCGTGCTCGCCACCGTCGTGGGCGTGCGGTGGGGCTGGCTGCCCGCCGTCGGCTGGTACGGCCCTCAGTGGACGGTGCTCCCCGCGCTCGCCCTCGGCCTGCCCACCGGCGCGGTCCTCGGACGCCTCCTCGCCGACCAACTCCCCGGCGCCTTCGACGAACCCTGGGCCCTGGCCGCCGCCGCCCGCGGACTGCCCGGCCGCGCCGTCGCCCGCCAGGCACTCCGCCGCTGTGTGCCCGGACTGCTGCCCAACCTCGGGCTGTTCGTCGTCGGCCTCACCGGCGGTGCTGTCGCCGTCGAGCAGATCTTCGACATTCCCGGCCTCGGCCGCACCACCCTCCAGGCGGCCATCGCCCAGGACCTGCCCGTCCTCCAGGCCGGCACCCTCCTGCTCGTCCTGCTCGGCGCCGTCACCACGGCCGCCGCCCGCCTCACCGCCCGCCGGCTCATCGGCCCCGCTCTGCGCGACGGCGCCCTCCGGAGCCTGCACCGGCCGACACCGCCACCACCGCCGACCATCCGCAGGATCCTGCCTATTGCATACGGTCTTCTGCTGTCCGGCGTCGTCGCACTCGGCCTGCCCCGCGACCCCCTCGCCCTCGACACCGCCGCACGCCTCCAAGCACCCTCCCTCTCCCATCCCTTCGGCACCGACGCCCTCGGCCGGGACGTTCTCGCCCGGGTCGCCCACGGGGCCCTCGACACCCTGCTCCTCGCCCTCGCCATCAGCGCCCTCGCCTGGCTCGCCGGCGTACTCCTCGGCTGCCTGCCCGCACTGTCCGCACCGCTCGTCGACACCGTCAACGCCGTCCCGCCCGTCCTCGCCGCCCTCCTGGTCACCGCCCTCTGGGGCAGCGGCGCCGCCACGCCCGTCCTCGCGGTGGCCGTCGTGGCCTGGGCACCCCTCGCCGCGCACACCTCCGCGCTGCTCGGCCAGGAGCGGGCCACCCTCCACGTGAGCGCCACCCGCGCACTGGGTGCCCGCCGGTCGTACCTGCTGCGGAGCGAACTCCTCCCCGCCGTCCTCCCGCCCGTCACCCGCCACGCCGTCCTGCGACTGCCCGGCATCGCCCTCGCCCTCGCCTCGCTGAGCTTCCTCGGGCTCGGCGCACAGCCGCCGACCCCCGAGTGGGGCCTCCTCCTCGCCGAGAACCAGCCCTACGCCGAACGCGCTCCCTGGGCCGTCCTCGCCCCCGGCCCCGCCGTTGTCACCGCGAGGGCTCCCAGCAGCGCGAGGACCGCGCCGAAGTGCCCGCGGCCAAGGCCGAGTTGGTGAGGGCTTCGTGACCGCGCCTTCCACCGTCCGCGTTACGCGTGAACGCGTCCGCCTCTCGCCGCTCCTTCGGCTGCTCATCCTCACCCAACTCGCCTTCAACATCGGCTTTTTCGCCGTACTGCCCTTCCTCGCCGAGCATCTGGGCGGGGCGGTCGGCATGGCCGGCTGGATGGTCGGCTTCGTGCTCGGACTGCGAACCTTCAGCCAGCAGGGGCTGTTCGTGGTCGGCGGTGCCCTCGCCGACCGGTACGGCGTCCGGCCCGTGGTACTCGCCGGATGCGTGCTGCGCATCGCCGGATTCGGGTGGCTCGGGTACGCCGGGAGTGCCCCGGCCGTCGTCGGGGCGGTGCTCCTCACCGGTTTCGCCGCCGCACTGTTCTCGCCCGCCGTCGAATCCGAGGTGGCCCGGCAGGCCGTCGCCTGGGAGGACTCGGGCGGCGGGTCCCGCACGCGCGTACTGGCCCTCTTCACCGTCGCCGGGCAGGCCGGGGCGTTCGTCGGGCCCCTGCTCGGGGCGCTGCTGCTGTCGGTCGACTTCCGCGCGGTCTGTCTGGCCGGAGCCGGCGTCTTCGTCCTGGTCCTCGCCGGCCACGCCTGGCTGCTGCCCCAGCACATCCCCGGGCGCGTCCGTGTCCAAGTGCGGGGCGGAATCGGTCCGTTGCTGCGTAACCGGCGCTTTCTCGGCCTGTGCTGCGCGTACGGCGCCTATCTCCTCGCCTACAACCAGCTCTACCTCGCCCTGCCCGCCGAGGTCGAACGCGCAGCCGGTTCACAGGCCCCGCTGGCCTGGCTGTTCGCGCTGTCCTCCCTGCTGGTGGTGACCGCCCAGCTGCCGGTCACACGATGGGTGGGGGAGCGGCTCACCCTGAGGCGGTCGATGGCGGCGGGGCTGACGCTGATCGCGACGGGGTTCGGTGTCGTCGCGGTCGCGGCGCCTTCCGGGGTGACGGGCGTGACCGGACTGCTGCCCGCCGCCGGTTTCGTCGTCCTCCTCACCATCGGGCAGATGCTCGTGGCGCCGGCCGCCCGCGCCTGGGTTCCCGACCTCGCGCAGGAGGGGCGGCTCGGTCTGTACATGGGGGCGTTGTCCTCGGTCTCCGGGGTGATCGTGCTGATCGGCAGCGCGGGCACGGGGACGCTGCTCGACAGTGGGCTGCCGGCGGCTGTGCCGTGGATCGTGCTGGCGCTCGTTCCGGCGGGGGCTGTGCTGTTGCTTCCGCGGAGGGGGTAGGGGACGGGCCGGCGGCAGCTTGTCGGATGCCCGGCCGTGGCAGGGGCTCCGCCGTAGTGCCCCTGGTTCGGCCTGAACGGCCTCCTCCTCGAACGCCGGACGGCTGGGGATCCTGGCGTGGCCGTGGCCTGCTCAGTCCGGGCCAGGCCCAGGGGCCGAGGCAGGTCCTGCTGACCAGGGGCCGGAGCGAGCGGCCGGGACCAGCGGCCAAAAACCAGTGCGCGGAAACCGGTACGCGAAGAGCGGTGGCCGGGCGGTCATCGTCGCCCAGGGACCGGTGCGGGACGACCGGTTGCCGGAAACCGTTTGCCACAACGCCTCCCACACGTGACGAGGGCCCGGATCCGTTCAGCGGACCGGGCCCCTCGATGTCGTGTGCCAGGACTAGCGTCCGGCCAGTTCGAGTTCCAGTTCCAGCGCCGACAGCTTTCCCGCAGGGGCCGTCTCCGCGCCCGTCCGCTCACTCCCCCGGTTCGTCCGCGACTCCCGCCACAGCCACAGCACATCGCGGCCGAAGGACCACAGCAGCAGGGCCAGGGCCACAAGGGCCACCGCGAAGTTGCCGGCGTACGGGAGCAGGTCGGCGCCTGCGGCGAGGAGGCAGATGCCCTGCATCGCGGCGACCGTCTTGCGGGCCGTGCTCGGCGGGAGCGGGGAGTTGAGCCACGGCGCCACCCGGGCCGCCGCGACGAAGGCGTAGCGCATCGCGCCGATCAGCAGGACCCAGGGGCCCAGCGCCATGGAGACGTACACACTGAGGACGAGGATCAGGAACGCGTCGACCTCCATGTCGAAGCGGGCGCCGAGCGCCGTCGAGGTGCCCGTGCGCCGGGCCACCTTGCCGTCCACGCCGTCCAGCAGCAGGGCCACGGCCGTCAGGCCGACCAGCAGCGACACGGGCGGTGCGCTCACGAAGGAGTCCGCGACCAGTGCCGTCACCCCGCCGACCAGCGTGGCACGGCCGAGCGTGACTCGGTTCGCCGGACCGAAAGTGCGCAGACCCGAGCGGTGCAGTGCCCGTGAGAGCACCGCCCAGGTGGCTACGGCGAAGACGAGGCCGGTCACCCAGCCCGCCGGGCCCATGCCGATCGCCGTGCCGAGCAGGGCCAGTACCAGGATCTGTACGCCCGCTCCCACAGCGGTCTCCTGCTGGACCAGCCTTGCGTCGTAAGTGTTGTTCAGGGCCACCGCACATCCTCCGGCCAGGTGACAGAGTCGATCAAGGCCGCGTACTGTGCGCGACCTGTGCACACCTGGGTACGTGAGCTGGTTCCCGAACGTTCAGGAGGATGCCGATGAACCGCAGAGCACGTGCGTTCTGGATCGGTTCGCCGGGCCATGGAGAGATCCGTGATGTGACCCTGCCGGACCCGGCGGAGGACGAGGTCGTCGTCCGTTCGCTGTATTCGGGGGTCAGCCGTGGCACCGAGACCCTCGTCTTCCGGGGCGGCGTCCCGGAGAGCCAGCACGCCGTCATGCGGGCGCCCTTCCAGGAGGGCGACTTCCCGGCCCCGGTGAAATACGGCTACCTCAATGTGGGGGTGGTGGAGGAGGGCGCCGCGGAACTGGTCGGGCGTACCGTTTTCTCCCTGTTTCCGCATCAGACCCGCTTCGTCGTCCCGGCGAGCGCCGTCACCGTCGTACCGGACTCCGTGCCCGCCGGGCGGGCCGTCCTCGCCGGCACGGTCGAGACGGCCGTGAACGCGCTGTGGGACGCGGCGCCTCTGGTCGGCGACCGGATCGCGGTCGTCGGCGGCGGCATGGTCGGCTGCGCGGTGGCCGCGTTGCTGAACCGCTTTCCGGGTGTGCGGGTGCAGCTGGTGGACGCCGATCCGGCGCGGGCCAAGACCGCTGAGGCGCTCGGCGTCGGCTTCGCCTCCCCGGAGGAGGCGCTGGGCGGCTGCGACCTCGTCGTGCACGCCAGCGCCACCGAGCAGGGCCTCGCCCGCTCGCTGGAACTGCTGAGAGCCGAGGGCACGGTCCTCGAACTGAGCTGGTACGGCGACCGCATGGTCTCGCTGCCGCTCGGCGAGGCCTTCCACTCCCGGCGGCTGGTCATCCGCAGCAGCCAGGTCGGCACCGTCTCCCCGCGCCGCGCGAACCGCAGTTACGCCGACCGGCTCGCTCTCGCTCTGGAGCTTCTCGCCGATCCCGCGCTCGACGCGCTCGTCACAGGGGAAAGCGCCTTCGACGAGTTGCCGGAGGTGATGCCCCGGCTCACGAGCGGGGCGATTCCGGCCCTGTGCCACAGGGTTGCCTACGAGAAAAGCGCCTGACCTGAGAAAAGAGTGAGAGTCGGCTGAACACGGGGAAGCCAAGAGCCGTACTACACGGCATCCCCCGGCGGCCGATGGCCGGGGGACCAGACGCGCCGCACCTGGAGGGTCGTCCGTTGTTCAGTGTCACGGTCCGCGATCACATCATGATCGCCCACAGCTTCCGCGGTGAGGTCTTCGGACCCGCTCAGCGCCTGCACGGAGCGACGTTCCTCGTGGACGCCACTTTCCGCCGCGAGCAGCTGGACGACGACAACATCGTCGTCGACATCGGCCTGGCGACCCAGGAACTGGGCGCCGTCGTCAGCGAGCTGAATTACAGAAACCTCGACAACGAGCCCGACTTCGCCGGGGTGAACACCTCCACGGAGTTCCTCGCCAAGGTGATCGCCGACCGGCTCGCCGAGCGGATCCACAAGGGCGCGCTCGGCGAGGGAGCCCGGGGCATCGCCGCCCTGTCCGTCAGCCTGCACGAATCACACGTCGCCTGGGCGAGTTACGAGCGTGCGCTGTGACCGACACGACGATGGAAAAGGCCCCGCTCGCCTATCTGCCCGCGCAGCCGGCGACCCCGAAGAAGAACGGGGGGATCATCCCCATGTCCCTGCGTTCCGTGCACTTCGTCATGCCGGGCGGGGTCGACGACCCGGCGAACCCCAGCGGCGGAAACGCTTACGACCGCCGTGTCTGTCTGGACCTTCCCGGCTTCGGCTGGCAGGTCGAGAAGCACCGGGTCGCCGGTGACTGGCCCAGCCCGCAGGCACCCGCCCGCGCCGAACTGGCCCGCACACTGCGCGAGCTGCCCGACGGCACCGTCGTCCTGCTCGACGGGCTGGTGGCCTGCGGCGTCCCGGAGATCGTCGTACCGGAGGCGCAGCGGCTGCGGCTCGCCGTCCTGGTGCATCTGCCGCTCGGCGACGAGACGGGCCTCGACCCGGCGCTCGCCGCGGAACTCGACGCCAAGGAGCGGGCGGTGCTGCGCGCCGTTCCCGCGGTGATCGCCACCAGCGACTGGGCGGTCCGCCGCCTCGTCTCCCACCACGGCCTCGCACCGGAAAAGGTGCACGACGCCGCCCCCGGCGCCGACATCGCCCCCCTCGCCTCCGGCACCGACGGCGTCTCGCGCCTGCTGTGCGTGGCCGCCGTGACCCCCCGCAAGGGCCAGCACCGGCTGATCGAGGCGCTGGCCGCGGTGACCGACCTGCCGTGGACCTGCTCGTGCGTGGGCGGCCTCGGCCAGGACCCGGAGTACGTCGCCCATCTGCGCGGCCTCATCAGCAGGTACGGCCTCGAGGACCGGCTGGAACTGGCCGGACCCAAGGCGGGCGCCCAGCTCGACGCCGCCTACGCCTCCGCCGACCTGATGGTCCTCACCTCCTACGCCGAGACCTACGGCATGGCGGTCACCGAGGCCCTCGCCCGCGGCATCCCCGTCCTCGCCACCGATGTGGGCGGTGTGCCCGAGGCGGTCGGCCGCGCACCCGACGGCGGTGTGCCCGGCATCCTCGTCCCGCCGGAGGACCCGGCCGCCCTCGCAGCCGAGCTGCGCGGCTGGTTCGGCGAGGCGGACGTACGGCGCCGGCTGAAGGCGGCCGCGCGAGGCCGGCGGGCGGCCCTCAACGGCTGGGCGAGCACCGCACAGCGCCTCGCCGGCGTCCTCGGCCGGCTGCCCGGCGACCCCCGGAGGGCGGCATGAGGAAGACCACGACGACCCCGGCCGATCTGGCTCGGCAGATCGGGCGGATTCCGGGGCCCGGAACTCGGGAGGTGTCCTCGGACATGGAAACGCAGACAACCGATGTCATACAGACAACCGATGTCGTACAGACAACCGACGTCGTGCCGACAACCGGTGTCATCGAGGGCGCGGGCCCGGTGACCCGCCCCGGGGAGCGGCCGACCGTACGGCTGCGTGACGAGGACGACGCGGCGCAGGAACCGCCCCGCTACGCCCCCGAGTGGCTGCGGCTGCGTGAGCCCGCGGACGCCGGCGCACGGGCGATCGACCTGCTGGACCCGCTGCGGATCCGGCTGGCCAACCTGCCCGGCCGCACAGGCGGACTCGTCGTGCACGACCTGGGCTGCGGCACCGGCTCGATGGGCCGCTGGCTCGCCCCCCGCCTCGACGGCCCTCAGCACTGGATCCTGCACGACCGCGACCCCTACCTGCTGCACTTCGCGGCCGTCGGCTCGCCCCGGGTCGCCGCCGACGGCAGCCGCGTCACCGTCGAGACCCGCCGCGGCGACGTCGCCCGGCTGACCCCGGACGCCCTGGTCGGCGCCTCACTGGTGACCGCGTCGGCACTGCTGGACGTCCTCACCCGCGAGGAGATCGACACCCTCGCCGCCGCCTGCGCGGGCGCCGGCTGCCCCGCACTGCTGACCCTCTCCGTCGCCGGGCGCGTCGAACTGAGCGCCGAGAACCCGATGGACGAGGAGATGGCCGCCGCCTTCAACGACCACCAGCGGCGCGGCGGCCTCCTCGGCCCCGACTCGGTCACGGCGGCCTGCGAGGCGTTCGCCGACCACGGCGCGAGCGTCAAGGTGCATCCCAGCGCCTGGCGGCTCGGCCCCGACCAGGCCGCGCTCACCGCCCAGTGGCTGCGCGGCTGGGTCGGCGCCGCCGTCGAGGAACGCCCCGAACTCGCCGCCCGCGCCGAGAAGTACCTCGCCGCCCGGCTCGCGGCCTGCGCCGCCGGCGAACTCCACGTCACCGTCCACCACAGCGACCTCCTCGCCCTGGCCCGCCCGACGGGCGGCGCCTGATGAGCGCGGAGACGGTGGGCGCGCGCGTCCCCGCAGCGCCGCTGCCGGTGCGGCGCGCGCGGACGGCCGTACGACGGCCCCAGCGTGACGGCGCGAACCGGACGGGAACGGCCGTAACCGCTTGCCGTACGGCGGCGGTAGCTGTCCCTCGTGCGGAGGCGGTAACCGTGCCCGGTACGGAGGCGGTAACCGTTTCCCGCACGGCGCTGGAAACCGTTTCCCGCACGGAGCCGGTAACCGTTTCCCCCGGTACGGCGGCCAGGGCGCTCCCCGCTCGTGCGGCGGCCGTGCCGTTCCCGGCGCGTACAGGTCCCGCCGTCTCCGAGGCCCGTATCGGTGTCATCGTGACCGAGCCGCGGGCTTCCCGGCCGACCCCGGCCCCGGCCGCCCGTTCCCGGTTCGCGGCGCTGCGTACCCACTTCGGCACCCTCGCCGGCGTGGTCATCCTCGGGGTCCTGCTGTGGCGGATGGGCACCGGCGCCGTCCTGGACGGACTCCGGCGCATCGATGCCGCCACTCTGCTGCTCGGGCTCGGGATCGGCGCCGTCACCACCGTGTTCAGCGCGTGGCGGTGGGCGCTGGTGGCCCGCGGACTGAAGATCCGGCTGCCCCTCGGGCCCGCCGTCGCCGACTACTACCGCTCGCTCTTCCTGAACGCGGCCCTGCCCGGCGGCATCCTCGGCGACGTGCACCGCGCGGTGCGCCACGGGCAGAGCACCGGCGACGTCGGACGCGGCGTACGGGCCGTCGTCCTGGAGCGCACGGCGGGGCAACTCGTGCTGGCCGTCGCAGGAGTGACGATGCTGCTGACCCTGCCGTCCCCGGTCATGGCCGACGTACGGCACTTCGCGCCACTGGTCGCCCTCGGCGTGGTCGGCGCACTGGCCGTCGGCCTCGCCGTGCGCATGAACTCCTCGGCCTCCCGCCGGGGCGGACGCGTCCGGGCGGCCCTGGCGGAGGCGCGCGAGGGGCTGCTGTCCCGGCGTAACGGGCCCGGCGTCGCCCTGTCGTCGGCGGTCGTCCTGGCCGGGCACCTCGCCACCTTTGTCGTCGCCGCCCGCGCGGCCGGCTCCGCCGCCCCGGTGCTCACCCTGCTGCCGCTGGCGGTCCTCGCCCTCCTCGCGATGGGCGTGCCGCTGAACGTCGGCGGCTGGGGCCCCCGCGAGGGCATCACCGCCTGGGCGTTCGGCGCGGCCGGACTCGGCGCGAGCACCGGACTCGCGGTCGCCGTCGTGTACGGCGTGCTCAGCTTCGCGGCCGCGCTGCCCGGCCTCGTCGTCCTGCTCGCCCGCTGGTACACCGGGCTGCGGGACAAGGACCGCAGCGGGGCGGCCGGCAGCGGGGCGGCCGGCAGCGGGGCGGCCGACGTCGTCGTACCGGACGCGGAGCCCCGCTCGGGGCGTCACACCAAGGGGCCGTCGCCATCTCCCTCGGCCGTTCCGGTGGTCAGTATCGAGAAATACGTCCCGAAGGAATCCGCCAGGCTCGACAGCAGTTCCTTCCCCTTTTCAGCGGACCCCAGGGAGGGACGGCCGATGACGCCCGAATCGGTATAGGCGGACATTCCCAGCGTGAGCAGATGGCGACGGTCGTCCGCGGTGGAATCGGCCGACTCGTAACCGGGCCGGACGAGTTCGGGATGGGTGTGCAGCAGGATCGAGGTCTCGATTTCCCCGGCGTGCATGTCGGTGAGCAGAGAGGTCGACACCCCGGACCGCTGCCGTGCCGACTCCCAGTCCTCGGCGGCCGGGAAGAGCGCCATCCGCTCCCCGCGGGCGGAGGACTCCTGGACCGCGTTTCCCAGGACGTAGTTCCCGCCGTGTCCGTTGACCAGTACCAGGGCCTCGACGCCCGAGCGGCGCAGTGAGGCCGCGATGTCCTGTACCACCGCGTGAAGGGTGACGGCGGAGATGCTGACGGTTCCCGGCCAGTCCGCGTGCTCGTGCGAGCAGGCGATGGTCACCGGAGGGAGGAGGTGTACCGGATACGTGGCGGCGATCTCCCGCGCTATCGCGCACGCGACGAGCGTGTCGGTCGCCAACGGCAGGTACGGCCCGTGCTGTTCGAAGCTTCCGACGGGCAGTACCGCCACCTGTACCGGGGCCTTCGCGCCGCGCGACCGCACGTCCTCGGTGGTGTCCGACGGCACCAGTCCGCCGTATGCCGCCGCCGCTAGCATTCCCGAACCACTCATCTTTTCCCGGCCTTTCGTCTCTGCTTAGGAACCAGATCATGACAGACAAATTTGGCGTGCTCGGCAAGAAGTCCCCCCAGCGCACCGGTGTGGAACGCGTGGTGAATGCACCGCTGCCCACCGTGTACGGCAAATTCCAGGCGATCGGTTACCTCGACCACGACCGCGGCGACGAGCAGGTGGCCCTGGTGTACGGCGAGCCGGGCGCCGAGAACGTGCTGACCCGCCTGCATTCGGAATGCCTGACCGGTGACGCGTTCGGCTCCCAGCACTGCGAGTGCGGCGACCAGCTCGAATCCGCGCTGCGGGCCGTCGTCGCCGAGGGCCGGGGCATCGTCGTCTACCTGCGCGGGCACGAGGGCCGCGGCATCGGTCTGCTGGGCAAGCTCCGGGCGATGGCGCTCCAGGCGGAGGGCCTGGACACCGTCGAGGCGAACGTCGCGCTGGGCTTCCCGGTGGACGCCCGCGACTACAAGGTGGCCGCCGACATCCTGCGCGACATGGGCGTGCGCTCCGTCCGCCTGATGTCGAACAACCCGCGCAAGCGTGAGGCGCTGGTCGAGAACGGCATCCAGGTCGCCGAAGAGGTACCGCTGCTGATCGAACCGTGCGAGAACAACATCACGTACCTGCGCACCAAGCG
The DNA here is from genome assembly GCF_033794725.1 of Streptomyces sp. ID05-39B. NCBI lineage: Bacteria > Bacillati > Actinomycetota > Actinomycetes > Kitasatosporales > Streptomycetaceae > Streptomyces > Streptomyces sp. ID05-39B. The sequence goes on from NZ_JARGEF010000125.1 coordinate 12,386, forward strand.
TGAGCGGCTGGACCACCGCCTGCCGCACTTGGACGCGGTGGCGCACTGGTCCTGACGACGCGGCGGCGCCCCGGTCGCGAAGCCTGGCCCCGGTCCAGAAGCCGGGCACGGTCCCGCGGTCGCGCACTGTCCTGAAGTCGCGCACTACGGAGCGCCGCGAGGGGTAGGGATCACGAGGTCACCGCCCCGGCCCGCGACAGGCTCGACAGCCGTGTCCGTCACGGCCCGCGACGTCGCGGAACAGGACAACCGGACAGTCTCGGTGGCCCCCGGTCCCGAGGCCGGGTCGGGGCCGGCCGTCGGAAGGAGCCGCCCGCGTGAACACGCATGCCTCGGTCGTCGTCATCGGCGGGGGAGTGATGGGGACGAGCATCGCCTACCATCTGGCCGCCGCCGGCGTCCGGGACGTCCTGCTCGTCGAGCGGGACGAACTCGGCGCCGGCTCGACCTCGAAGGCCGCGGGCGGCGTACGGGCCCAGTTCTCCGACGAACTGAACATCCAGCTCGGCGCGCGCAGCCTGGAGGCGTTCGCCCGGTTCGGCGAGGAAATCGGTTACGACATCGGACTGCACCGCGTCGGCTACCTCTTCCTGCTGTCCACGCCCGAGGAGGTCGCCTCCTTCGAGGCGGGCGTCCGGCTCCAGAACGCGCTGGGCGTGCCCAGCCGCATGATCGACCCGGCCGAGGCCCACCGGCTCTCCCCGCTGATCTCCACCGAGGGGTTACGGGCCGCCGCGTACTCGCCCGACGACGGTCACTGCACGCCGGAGGCCGTCGTCCACGGCTACGCGGCCGCCGCCCGCCGCTGCGGGGCGCGCATCCTGCGCCACACCGAGGTAACCGGTATCGAAACGCAGGGCAGCAGGATCACCGCCGTGACGACCACTCTCGGCCGGATCACCACCGACACCGTGGTCTGCGCGGCCGGTGCCTGGTCCCGGTCCGTCGGAGCCCTGGTCGGCGTGGATCTGCCGGTACGGCCGTTGCGCCGCCAGATAGCGGTTACCGAACCGTTCCCCGGCGGACTGCCGCCCGGCCTGCCGATGACGATCGACTTCACCAGCAGCCTCTACTTCCACGCCGAGGGCCCTGGTCTGCTGGTCGGCATGTCCGACCCGGACGAGCGGCCCGGCTTCGCCACCGACACCCACGAGCGCTGGATCCCGCGCCTCGTCGCCGCGATGGAACGCCGCGCCCCCGCTCTCCTCGACCTGCGCCGCGCGGGCGGCTGGGCGGGACTGTACGAGGTCACCCCGGACCACAACGCGCTGATCGGCGAGGCGACTTCGGTATCCCGTTTTCTGTATGCGACCGGCTTCTCGGGGCACGGTTTCCTCCAGGGACCCGCCGTCGGCGAGGTCGTCCGCGACCTCTGCCTCGGCCGCGTACCCTTCGTGGACGTCAGTCCCCTCGGCGCCGGCCGGTTCGCCGCCGACGCCCCGCGTCCGGAGGTCAACCGCGTATGACGGAACGTCACCTGTGGCTGCGCCACGAGGTCCGCTCCACCGAACGCCGCACCCCGATCGTCCCCGACGACGCCCGCCACCTCGTCGACAACGGTGTGCGACTGACGGTCGAGGAGTCCCCGCAACGGATCTTCCCGGTCGCGGAGTACGAGGCGGCCGGCGCCCGGATCGCACCCGCGGGCTCCTGGACATCGGCGCCCCCCGGCACGGTCGTCCTCGGCCTCAAGGAACTCCCCGAGGTACCAGTCGAACTGACACATCGTCATATCTACTTCGGGCAAGCCTACAAGGAACAGCCGGGCGCCGCACGCCTGTTGCACAGGTTCACCGACGGGGGAGGGGCGCTCCTCGACCTGGAGTACCTGGTCGACGACGAGGGCCGCCGGCTCGCCGCGTTCGGCTACTGGGCCGGCTACCTCGGCGCGGCCCTCGCGGTGCTCCAGCACCGGGGCCGGCTCACGGCGCCTCTGCACCCCACCGACAAGAACGCCCTGGACGACACCCTGCGTCCGCTCCCCGGCGACGAGGACTTCACCGCGCTCGTCGTCGGCGCCCTGGGCCGCAGCGGGCGCGGCGCACGGGCCGCGTTCGACACGGCAGGCGTCGATCCGACCTGCTGGGATCTGGCGGAGACCCGCGCCCTGGACCGCGCGGCGCTGCTCGGCCACGACGTCATGGTCAACGCCGTCCTTGCCACCAGCCCGGTCCCGCCGTTCCTGCGCGAGCGAGACATCGACGACCCCGCCCGGCGGCTGCGCACCCTCTCCGACGTCACCTGCGACGTCGGTTCACCCCTCAACGTCCTTCCCCTCTACGACCGGACGACCGAGTGGGCCGAGCCGGTCCGAAGGCTGCGCAAGGAACCCCCGCTCGACCTGATCGCCATCGACAACCTCCCCTCCCTGCTGCCGCGAGAGTCCAGCGCCGACTTCTCCCGCGCCCTGCTGCCCCTCCTGCTGGAGTACGACGCGCACCCGGCCTGGTCGCGGTGCCTGGCCCGCTTCCGGCAGGCCTGCGCCGGCCTCGTCGCCGACGGCGACGGCGGGCACCGTGACTGACCGGGTCCCCGCGAGCGGCACCGTCCACTGGGTCGGCGCCGGCCTGTCCACGGGCAGCGGCCTGGCCGCACTCCGCGAGCACGCCGACCGGGTCCGGCTGTGGCACCGCAGCGAGGAACGCGCCGTCGGCGCCCTCGGCAGGCTGGGCCTGACCGGACGGGTCGAACCGCGCGCCCACACCCCCGACGCGCTCGCGGCCGAACTGGCCCCCGGTGACGTCGTGGTGTCGATGCTGCCCGCCGGCGAACACGCCTCGCTGCTCGCGGCCTGTGTGGCGAAGCGGGCGCACTTCGCCTGCTCCAGCTATGTCTCGGACGCCGTGCTGGAGCAGGTCCCCGCGGCCGTCGACGCCGGCGCCGTCGTCCTGACCGAGGCGGGACTCGACCCCGGCCTGGACCACCTCTTCGCGCACGCCCTGGTGGCCCGTGCTCGTGCCGTTGTCGGGGACGGCACACCGGCCTCGTACCGCTTCACCTCGTACTGCGGCGGCATCCCCGCCGTCGCCGACGACTTCCGCTACCGCTTCAGCTGGGCGCCCCTCGGAGTCCTCAACGCCCTGCGCGCCCCCGCCCGTTACGTGGAAGGCGGGACCGAGACGACCGCCGAGCGGCCCTGGGAGGCGACCCGCGCGCACCTCGTCGACGGGGAGGTCTTCGAGGTCTACCCCAACCGCGACAGCGTGCCCTTCGTCGAGCAGTACGGGCTGCCCGCCGTCTGGCTGGCGCGGACCTTCGTGCGCGGCACGCTTCGGCTGGGTGGCTGGCGGCGTGCCTGGGAGCCGGTGTTCGAGGAACTGAAGGCGGGCGACGACACCCGGATCGCAGCCCTGGCCCGCGAGCTGGCGGCCGCCCACCCGATGACGGACTCCGACCGTGACCGCGTGGTCCTCGCCGTGTCCCTGGCCGTGCGGGCCCGCAACGGCACTTCCTGGTCCGGGAGTTATCTGCTGGACCTGGTGGGCGACGCGAAGGAGAGCGCGATGGCACGCTGTGTCTCGCGTCCCCTCGCGCTCGGAGTCCGGCACATACTGGACGGCTCCCTGCCGGCGGGACTGAACCGTGCCGCAGGGACGCAGGAGCGGTCGCGGGAGTGGCTCGACGAACTCGCGCGGGACGGCGTCCCGTTCACCCTGCGCGTCGACGAGCCGCCGGTCGGTCCGTGACCGCTTCGTGGACCAGCCGCTTGAGCTCGGGGTAGAGCCTCAGCGACTTCTTCGGCCGTAGCTGGGTGAGGAACTGGACGGTGAGGTCGCGGCTCGGGTCGACCCAGAACGTCGTCGTGGCCGCCCCGCTCCAGCCGTAGGTGCCGAGTCCGGAGGGGGCCTGGGTGCGGGCCGGGTCGGTCACCACGGAGACACCGAGTCCGAAGCCGACTCCGTCGTTGCCCGGCTCGTCGTGGGCGGGCCGGCTGCCGACTGTCCGCAGGTCGGCGCCGCCCGGCAGATGGTTACGGGTCATCAGATCCACCGTCTCCGGCTTCAGCAACCGGGTCCCGTCGAGTTCGCCGCGGCGACGCAGCAACTCCATGAAGCGGTGTATATCGTATGCGGTCGCCACCATGCCGCCGCTGCCCGACAGGAACCGGGGCCGCCCGAACAGCGGCAGCCCCGCGATCGGCTCCATCCCGCCGTCGTCGGTGCCGCCGTACAGCTCCGCGAGCCGGCCCGCCTGGTCACCGGTGACCTGGAAACCGGCATCGCGCATGCCGAGCGGGCGGAAGATCCGTTCCGCGAGGAACTCGTCGAGGGGCATGCCGGAGACGACCTCGATGATCCGGCCCAGGACGTTGGCGGCCACCGAGTAGTTCCACTGCGTGCCCGGTTCGAACTGGAGCGGCAGCCGCGCGTACGCCTCGACGGTCGTCGCCAGATCCGAACCGGGCAGCACCGCCGACTCCAGCCCGGCCTCCCGGTACAAGGCGTCGACGGGGTGGCAGTGGTAGAACGCGAAGGTCAGGCCCGCGGTGTGGGTCATCAGGTGGCGCACCAGCGGAGGCCGCCCGGCCGGCCGGGTCTCGATGTCCTGACCGGAACCGCCGACGTACACCCGCGGATCGGCGAACGCCGGGAGGTGGGCGGCCACCGGGTCGTCGAGGGAGAGCCGGCCCTCCTCCATCAGCATCAGCGCGGCGACCGAGGTGACCGGCTTGGTCATCGAGTAGATCCGCCACAGGGTGTCGGACTCGACAGGGAGCCCGGCCGCCAGGTCGCGGTGGCCGTGAGTGGTGAGGTGAGCGATCCGGCCGCCGCGGGCGACGGCCACGAGGAAACCGGGCAACCTGCCCTCGTCGACGCAGTGGGCGACATGCTGGTCGAGGCGGGCCAGCGCTTTCGCGTCCAGCCCGACCTCGGTGGGGTCGACCTCTTGTCGCAGCTGTGCCATCGCTCTCCTCCGGTGCGCTCGGGCAAGGTGCGGTCCGGCATACCCCGCCGGAACGGCCTCAGACCTCATCGTCACCCAGGGACGGCTCGAAAGACCCCCTTTCGACGGCGGGAACGATGTGCCGTGCCTCGCTCGGACCGGCGGGAACGGACCGCCCGAGGGGGTCGGGAGCGGCCGCCGGAGCGTCGCCTGGAGGGGAGACGGAAACGCCGGAGGAAACGTCGCCTGGAAGGGAGACGGAAACGGCGGCGGCGGGGAGTCCGGCGGCGACCGGCCGTGGGCCGCCCGGCAGTGCACGGCACAACGGCAGCGCCGCCACGGCTGCCACGGCGAGTACGACCAGGGGCGACCTGGTCCCGGCCGCGCCCATGAGAACGGTTGCCGACGCCACTCCGATCACCGGCCCGACGTTCATCGCCGTCTGCTGCAACCCGCCCGCGACCCCGGCCGACGCTGCGGGAGACTGCCGTACGACGACATGGGTCGCCGCGACCATCACCGTGCCGAATCCCGCGCCGACCAGGGCGAACCCGGCGCAGAAGGCGGCTGTGCCGGGGGCGGCGGCGAGGACGAGCAGGCCCGCGGCGAGTATGGCGGTCGCCCCTGCGACGGTGCGACGGGAACCGGCCCGGCGCAGCAGGACGGCCGACACCGGCGCCGCGGCAATCAGGGACGCGGCCAGCGGCAGACTGACCAGGGCGGTGCGCAGCGGTGTGAGACCCAGGTCGCCCTGGAGGACGTACACGCAGGTGAAGAGGCCGCCGTTCAGGGCCGCCGACACGGTGACCAGCAGGGCCAGGGCCGCACCGACCGCAGGGGAGCCGACGACGGCGGGCGGCAGCAGCGGCACCGGGGCGCGGCGTTCGCGGCGGACGAAGCCTGCCCCCGCGACAACCGTCGCCACGGCCCCCAGCGCACCGGCGGGTCCGGACGGCGCGACGAGCGTGTGCACCAGGCAGGCCAGCGCCACCGCGAGCCAGAGGGCCCCGGGGACGTCGAGGGCCGTTCCTTCTGTTTCTGTACGCGTTTCCGATGCCGTTTCCGAGCCGGTCTCCGACGCCGTTTCTGACGCCGTTTGCGATGCAGACGAGGAAGCAGCCTGAGAACGGTTTCCGCCGGCGAGCGCGAGCATGCCGAACACCACCGCGGGCACCACGTTCAACAGGAACACGGAGCGCCATCCGAACCCGGTCGTCAGCGCCCCGCCCAGTACGGGACCGGCGGCTGCCGCCAGTCCGATCGCGGCCGTGCGTGCGGCGATCGGCCGCCGCAGCGCCTCCGGCGGGTACGTCGCCCGCAGCATGCCGAGCGTGGCCGGCTGCAGCAGCGCCCCGAACACACCCTGCACCACCCGCAGCACGATCACCCATCCCACGCCGGGCGCCACCGCGACTCCCGCCGAGGCCGCGCCGAAGCCGAGCATCCCCAAGGCGAACATACGCCGGTGCCCGTACCGGTCGCCCAGCCGTCCCGCGAACACCAACAGGCTGGCCACCGCGACGAGATATCCCGTGCTGGTCCACTGGACCTGGGCGAAGGACGCGTCCAGATCACGCTGCAGGGTGGGCTGGGCGACCGCGAGGACGGTGCCGTCCAGGGCGACGACCATGGCTCCGGAGACGCTGCCGGCCAGAGTCAGCCGACGGTTCACCGGCCGGCCTCCGACCCCAGATGCGCGTCGAGCGCCGTCCGCAACAGCGCCGCGAAGTCGTCGGTCCCCGTGGCGAGTTGGAGGCTGCCCCAGCTCCACAGCTGTGCGATGCCGTGCAGGTTCGCCCACAGTGCCGCCGTGACCGCGCGGGCGTCGGCGTCCGGCCGGACCCGGCCGACCAGCTCCACCAGTACGCCGAACAGCGGCAGGCTGGTGTCCCGGAGTCCCAGGTGCCCACTCGCCAGCAGGTCGTGACGGAACATCAACTCGTACATGCCGGCGTTGTCGAGCGCGAACTCCAGGTAGACCCGCCCGAGTTCGGTGATCTGTTCGCGCGGGGGCGCGGTGCGGTCCCCGCGGGCGGCCGCCACCCGGCCGGCCAGGTCGGTGAAACCCCTGCGGGCGATGGCCGACAGCAGTTCCAGATGGGTCGGGAAGTGGCGGCGGGGCGCCCCGTGCGAGACACCCGCCCGGCGGGCGATCTCCCGCAGGGTCAGCGCCCCGACTCCCTCGCGGGCCAGCAGTTCCACTCCGACGTCGACCAGCCGGACCCGCAGATCCTGACCCGCCTTCTCCGCATCACTCATAGACACTGTCTACCAGTAGCGCGTAGACAGTGTCTACTGACGTAGGGCCGCCGGGGAACGCGTGGGGAATGCGGACCGGTCCCGCACACGTTGTCAGGGCATGACTCAGGACACGCAACACGCCCTGCTGGCCCTGCTCTCCGACGGCCGGGGCGGGGTACTGGTCACCCTCAAACGGGACGGCCGACCGCAGTTGTCGAACGTCAGCCACCACCACTACCCGGACGAGGGAGTCATCCGGATCTCCGTCACCGACGACCGGGCGAAGACCCGCAACCTGCGCCGCGACCCACGGGCCTCCTATCACGTGTCCACCCCCGACCATCGCGCCTACACCGTCGTCGAGGGCACCGCAGACCTCTCACCCGTCGCCGGACACCCCTACGACGACACGGTGGAGGAACTCGTCCGCCTCTACCGCGACGTCCTCGGCGAACACCCCGACTGGGACGACTACCGCGCAGCCATGGTCCGCGACCGCCGCCTGGTCGTACGCCTGCGGGTCGAGCGCGCTTACGGCATCCCCAAGGGGGCCGGCGCCTGACCGCCGGTACGCTCTCCGCCCACTGGTACCTTCCCCTCCCACTCCCCCGCCGAGCCCCTGGACGCCGTCACGGCTCCGGGGGCTCGGGCGTGGCCTGGCGGCGACCGGTGGGAACGGTGGTGAAAGCGGTTCCGTCAGCGGCGGTAACCGTTTCCCACTCGGCCCTGGCACCACTTCGAGGAGGCCGTCCTCTTCCACCGCGCCGTCCTCGGCCTCGACGCCCAGGAGAGCGTCGACGTCGCCGACCCCTACGGCCTGCTGCGCAGCCGCGCCGTCAGCACCGCCGACGGCGCCGTCCGCATCCCCCTCACGGTCGGCGCCGCGCCCGGCGACGACACCGCCCACGCCCGGCACATCGCCCTGGGCACTCCCGACGTGGTCGCGGCGGCCCGCCGTTTCACCGAGGCGGGCGGCCGGCTCCTGCCGATCCCCGCGAACTACTACGACGACCTGGCGGCCCGCCACGAGTTCGCCGACGGCGAGCTGGTGACGTACCGCGAACTGGGCATCCTCTACGACCGGGACGCGCACGGCGTCTTCCGGCACTGCTGCACCGGCACGGTCGGCCGCGTCTTCCTCGAACTCGTCCAGCGCGACGGCGGCTACCAGGGCTACGGCGCCGCGAACGCGCCGGTGCGACTGGCCGCCCAGCACACCGCCCGCTGACCGGCGACCCGACCGGACCCGACGACCCGACCCGACGACCCGACCCGACAGCCGGACGTCCGACCCGGCGCCCCGACCTGCCTGCCGGCACCGCCCCTGCCTACTGGCGGCTGACCGTCCTGGTCACGCCGGCGACGACGGTCGTGGCGAGGATCCAGCCGGTGAGGATCAGGACGTACGACAGGCTCTGGTGCCAGCCGGACGGGGCGAACGCGGACTCCTGGCCGAAGGAGATGACCGGCAGCAGCAGGTCGAGGGTGTAGAAGACCGGGTTGAACTCGGGGGCCTCGGACGCCTTGAGCGCACGAGGGTGCTCCAGCGCGAAGGCGACCGACCCGGCCGCCAGCAGCGACAGCATCCATACGGCGGCCCGCAGCGGGCGGAAGCCGTAGCCGACGGCCGCGTCCTGGAGGTGCCCCCACAGCCGGCCGTACCAGGGGAGCGTCCTTCGGTGGCGGCGCAGCTTGGCGAGCTGCACCAGCCGGGCGGCCCGGTCGTCGCCGGTGTTGCGGTAGGCGGCGGTGAGCTGCTCGTAGGCGTGCGGGTCGAACGCGCCGTCGTCGCGCTCCAGCATCGGCAGCCGGCGTTCGGCGGGCTCGTGCGGGGTGAGGAAGGTGTAGGTGAGGTCGAGGAGGCGCACCTGGGTGGGCAGCATCTCCGGTTCCAGGTGGAGCTGGTTGATCACGGCGCGGCGCAGGTTGAGCCGGCCCTGGACCGGCGGTCCGCCGCGCAGCAGCATCTCGCCGATCGTGCAGCTGCTGGCGCGCAGGGCGGTGTCGCCGGGAGCGTGGAGCGTCGCGTACAGGAGGTCGAGGCGGCCGGGTATGCGGGCGCCCCGCAGATCGATCCGCCCGTGGGCGCGCAGGCGGCGGCCCACGAGGTTGGCGCCGACGCCGAGGGACTCCGCGTCCAGGACGTGCCCGCCGGGGTTGCCGAGTTCGGCCTCCTCGAGGTCGATCGAGCCGGCCACGCTCGCACCGTCCAGGCGGATCAGGCCGCGGGTGCGCAGGCCTCGGGCGCAGAGGTCGTCCTCGACGGAGATCTGGTTGAGCTGGAGCACGGGCTGTGCGGGGTCGTCCGTGGTGATGTCGGCCCGGTCGACGAAGAGGGCCCCGGCGATCTGTGCCCCGGCCAGGTGCACGGGGCCGCTGATCCGGCAGCCCGTGAGCCGTACGCTGCCTTCGATCCGGGTCCGCGGGGCTGCGAGGCCCGGCAGCTCCGAGCCGCTCAGGTTCAGGTAGTTCAGCTGGGCGCCGGACAGGCGGGGCACGCTGTCGAAGCGGCAACGGAGCAGGCGCAGGACGCTGTCGACGGTGGCGTTGCGCAGGTCGAGGACGCCGGTGATGTGCGCGCCCACCAGTTTGAGCGCGGCTATCTCCCCTGGTTCGCGGGGGCCGTTGAGGAGCAGGGCGCGCAACACGGTGGCCCGCAGGCTCGGTTCGGGACCGTTCTCCGTGTCCGGGACGCTGAGGTCGACCTCGGTCCCCGTGGCGAATGCCCGCCAGACGCGCTGTTCGGCCGGTGTCAGATCGTTGATCTCCATCAGCCGCGACTCTGGCGGGCCCTCCGCGCCGGTGTCAACAGGCTGCCGACCGACTGGACCGGTCCCCGTCGACGGAGCACGGGTACCCGGTCCCGTGGACGGCCGGCTGACACGGGGGACCCTCCCGGACGCCTCCGGCGCCGTTGGGAAGTCCCCCAGGGCCAGACCTACTTCGCCGATTCGACGGCGTGGCCGCCGAACTGGTTGCGCAGCGCGGCGATCATCTTCATCTGCGGCGAGTCCTCCTGGCGGGAGGCGAACCGCGCGAACAGGGACGCCGTGATC
>NZ_JARGEF010000126.1:0-22294 GCF_033794725.1 Streptomyces sp. ID05-39B
GGTGTGGTGGGGCCGGTACGGGGGGCCGCAGAGGTGGGCTTCCGTGGGATGCGCCCTGGGCGCCTGCTCGACGGGGCCGGGGCCGGGGCCACTGTGCATCGCGTCGCCGTGATCACCCTGCTCGGCGGGGGTCTCGCCCTCGTCGTCCGAGCCGTCGGCCGGGCCCGGCTTCGGACGGGCGCCCCAGCCGAGGTCGGCACGGGGCGCGGAGGCCGAACCTGCGTCGGCGGCGGGGTCCTCACACCGCTCGTCGCAGTACGCGGGGGAGGCCTGCGCCTGCCGGGGCAGGTCCGCCCAGACCAGCAGGCCGGAGCCATGCTCCAGGGCGCCCCAGGAGTGACAGAGGGCGTCGACGAGAAACAGGCCCCGCCCGTGTTCCTCGTCGGGGCGCTGCGGCGAGGGGTGCGGCTCGCCGGGCGCGCAGCCCTCGTCGCGTACGGCTATGCGCACCAGGTCGACGCCGTCGGACAGCTCGCAGACGACCACGCCGCTCGCGGTGTGCACGATGGCGTTGGTGACCAGCTCGGATATGACCAGGGCGGCCGTGTCGCAAGTGTCCTCGCAGACCGACCAGCCGGTCAGCAGGGCCCGCGCCAGGCGTCTGGCCTGCGCCGGAGAACCCGGGTGCGCGGCCAGCTCGAACCGGAACCGGCGCTCGGCGGCCGCCCGGTCGCGGCCTGACTCCCCCACGCTCGAGTGCGCTCGAGTGGGGATACCCCCATCGGCACCGAGACCCTGGGGGTGGCCTGCGGCGGCGTCTGTTCCTAAGGGCGCGGACGGAATCACGCTTGCCACTATCGCCCCGCCGTGAACACTTGGCAAGTGTCACTCTGGAAAATGCAGAGTGCTGTGTGACGGGGTGAAGCGCCGTGGCACACTGCACGGAACAGCACCTCGGGCGGCGCCAGTTGGGATCACCGGAGATCCGTATTCCTGTTCGTACGGATCTTCGATTCGGGTCTTCGCGTGGCGCCGCAGGGCTGTCGGGATTCTTTTCGTGACCGGCCGGCCGGGCCCAGTGGCCCGTCGGTCGGCTCTTCGTGGAGGTGGAGCGTGAGCGAACCGCGGTCCGCGCCGACCGTGGGGCAGGTCGTCCTCGGCCGGCGCCTGTTGGACCTGCGGGAACGAGCCGGGCTCAAGCGCGAGGAAGCCGCCCGCATCCTCCGTGTCGCACCCGCCACCGTCCGCCGTATGGAGATGGCCGAGGTCTCCCTCAAGATTCCGTACCTCCAACTGCTGCTGAAGTCCTACGGCGTCACCGACGCGGAGGCCGAGGGCTTCGTCCAGCTCGCCGAGGAGGCCAACAAGCCCGGCTGGTGGCAGCGTTTCCACGACGTGCTGCCCGGCTGGTTCTCGATGCACGTCAGTCTCGAGGGCGCGGCCGCCCTGATCCGCCAGTACGAACCCCACTTCGTCCCCGGTCTGCTGCAGACCGAGGACTACGCGCGCGGGGTGCTGAAGTCCGGGGCCATCGGCCAGACCCGGCCGGAGGACATCGAACGCCACGTCGACCTGCGACTGCAACGCCAGGAACTGCTCACCCGTGAGGACGCGCCCCGGCTGTGGGTGGTCATGGACGAGACCGTGCTGCGCCGCCCGGTGGGCGGCCCGGAGGTGATGCGCGCACAGATCGACAAACTGCTCGACGCCACGAAGCTGCCCAACGTGACCCTTCAGGTGGCCCCGTTCTCCTCGGGGCCGCACCCCGGCACGTACGGGCCCTTCGTGCTGTTCCGATTCGCCATGCCCGAACTTCCGGACATGGTCTACAGCGAGTACCTGACCGGCGCCGTCTACCTGGACGCGCGCACCGAGGTGGCGACCCACCTGGAGGTCATGGACCGCATGGCGGCGCAGGCCGCTACGGCACATCGCACGAAGGAGATCCTCCGGGATCTCCGCAAGGAGCTGTGAATGGAACGCATCAAGTCCCCGACCAGGCCGCGTGGCCGCGCTCAGCGGATCTACAACGGCATGCCCGCGAGGGAACTGGGCAGCGAGGGCTGGCACAAGCCGTGGAGCGGCGGCAACGGAGGCAACTGCCTGGAGGCCATGAAGCTCGCCGACGGCCGGATCGCCGTCCGCCAGTCCACCGACCCCGACGGGCCGGCGCTGATCTACACCTCCGACGAGATGACGGCCTTCATCGAGGGAGCGAAGGCGGGAGAGGCGGACTTCCTGTTGTCCTGAACCACCCACCCGTTCCTTCTCCCTGCGCGCACTGTGCTCGACTTCTTGTTCAAATTCCTTATTTTGGTACTGACTTGATCATTATTCGCGTCACTTGCTTATGGAGTTCCTCATGACCGGGCAGGACCCCACCGGCGCTGTCGGGATCGACACCAGTAAGCCCCATCCCGCACGGATGTACGACTGGTACCTCGGCGGCAAGGACAACTACCCCGTGGACGAGGCGATGGGCCGGCAGATGCTGGCGCTCGATCCCAGGGTCCCGGTGATGGCCAGGGTCAACCGGGCGTTCATGCACCGCGCCACCCGTTGGCTCGCGGGCAACGGCGTCCGGCAGTTCCTCGACATCGGCACGGGCATCCCGACCGAACCGAACCTCCACCAGGTCGCCCAGCAGGTCGCGCCCGACGCCCGCGTCGTCTACTGCGACAACGACCCGATCGTCCTGGCCCACGCGGCCGCCCTGCTGCGCAGCACGCCCGAGGGTGTCACCGAGTACCTTCAAGCCGACGTCCGCGACCCGGCCACCATCGTCGAAGGCGCCCGGAAGATCCTGGACTTCGAGCGGCCGGTCGCGCTGTCGCTGATCGCGCTGCTGCACTTCGTCCCCGACGAGGACGGGGCGCACGAACTGGTCGGCCGGCTGCTGGCCGAAGTCCCCTCGGGCAGCTACCTGATGATGACCCACGCCACCGCCGACTTCACCCCGGAGGAGTCCGCGGCGGCCACGGAGAAGCTCAAGGCGGCAGGCGTCACGCTGGCGCTGCGCTCCCGCGGGGAGTTCGGCCGCTTCTTCGACGGGCTGGAACTGGTCGAACCCGGGGTCGCGGTGGTGCCCGAGTGGCACCCCGAACTCGGCGAGCCGGTGCCGGGCCAGGAGGACGGCGTCATCCCCGGCTACGGGGCGGTGGCGCGCAAGCCGTAGGCGGGCGGCGTGCCGGGGGCGTCACACGCGCGTGACGCCCCGTCGCCGGCCGGTCAGATCCAGGACCACATGCGGCGCGGCGCGTCCACCAGGCGGTTGACCGCGACGACCGGGAGCGGCGGCTGCTCGGCCTCGCTTTGGCTGAGGCGCAGCCCGTAGGAGATCTGCTCGATCGGCGGCGGCCCGACCGCGAGGTTGCGCCGGACCGCGGCTGTCGACGACTTCTCCCCGCTCTGCACGAGATACGCCGCCGCCATCGTGCCCGTACGGCCGACTCCGGCGCCGCAGTGCACGAACACCGGCCCCGGGGCCTGGGCGACGACGCCGGGGAAGCGTCGTACCTGCTCAGGCTCGGGCGTCTGGCCGTCCCGGATGGGCATGGGCACGACGTTCAGCCCGGCTTCGCTGGGCTTGGCGAGCTGCGAGGCGCTCAGATCCTCCGCGCGCAGATCGACGACGGTGGTGAAGCCCATGCCCGCCAGCGCGCGGTATCCAGAGATACTGGGAGCCGCGCCGCGCCACAGCCTGCCCTCGGTGTCCACCGGCTGGAGGTGGTGGACACCCCGCACGGTGCGCGTTCCGGCCGGTGCCGAGGGCGGGTTCGAGAGTGATCACCACGGGTTCGTCGGCCGTCGGCCCTCCCGCAGTGTGCGGGGCACCGCTCCGCCGTCGCGGAGCGGGGGCGAGCACGATCGCCGCCGAACAGCCGGTTCTCTCCGACGGGCCCGGCAGCCGGCCGTCGCCCCGCAGGCTCGGGACCGTGAGCGCCGGTACGACCGGGTCCGTGGCGACCACCTGGGCGTCCGGGACTCCCCGGGCCCGCGCGTCCGCCAGGGCCGCGATGGCGGCACCGGCCGCGATGCGGCTCTTGGGGGGGGGGGCTCACGCAGCAGCGCACCGGCGAGGGCTTCCTGGGCGTGCAGGGACATCAGGACCTTGCGCGTCCACCGCAGTTCCGTGGAGAGCTCGGGGGCGGTGAGCCCCGTGGGGGACCGGATCCCGGCGAGACGGCGGTCGATGTCCGCGACGAGGTCCGTCGCCAGATCCGGCAGCGCCGAGGCCAGCCGGCCCACCCGCCAGGCCGCGCCGAGCCGGCGTGCCCCCGGCGCCGGGTTGAGCAGCGCCGGCCACGGTGCCTCGGCGGAACCAGGCGAGCAGGCGCGGGTCGGCGGCGGGCCGTCCGCCGACCGTCGTGACCACCGGCAGGGCTCGCGCGCGCGGCGCGAGCCGGGCTGCCGGTCCTCCCCGGCGGTCGTACGCCCCGGAGACGACGGAGTCGGCCAGGCACAGCTGGTCCGGGACGCTCGCCCATGCCTCCCGGTCGCCCTTGGCCGCCAGGACGGCGCCCACGTACCGCTGCGGCAGCACCATCCAGCCCAGCCGCAGAGCCGGCGACAGGCTCTTGCTGACCGAGCCGAGGTGGATCACGTGCTCGGGGTCCCACTGAAGCGACCGGCCGCCGGCCCGCGGTACGGTCATCGGCCGCGCGTCTTCCCTGCGCTCGTGCTGCGCTCACCGGCCGCGCGTCTTCCCTGCGCTCATCGGCCGCGCGCCGCTGCTGCGCTCGTCTATACGCTCATCGGCCGGTCGTACGGTCCGATCGGCGCCGGCAGCTGTGAGCTTCCCGTCAGGGCGTGGTCCACGGCAGCGGCGACGGCCCGTCCCTCCGCGATCGCCCACACGATCAGCGACTGTCCGCGCGCGGCGTCCCCGGCGGCGAACACGCCGGGGACGTTCGTCGCGAAGTCCGCGTCCCGCGCGATCGTGCCGCGCGGCTCCAGCGCCAGCCCCAGCTGTTCGATCAGCCCGTCGTCGCGGTCGGGCCCGGAGAAGCCCAGGGCGAGCAGCACCAGATCGGCGGGGAGCGCGCGTGCGGTGCCCTCCACGGGCCGCCGCTTCTCGTCGACCTCGACGAGGTGCAGCGCCCGGACGTGCCCGCTCTCGTCACCGGTGAAGCGGAGCGTGGACGCCGCGAAGAGGCGCGCGTCCGCGTCTGCGGCCGGCGCCGTGGCGAGATCGCGCGCCTCCTCGTGCGCCGCGGACAGCCGGTAGATCTTCGGGTACGTCGGCCAGGGGTCGGTGTCCTCGTCGCGCTCCGCGCCCGGCTGGGCGTAGATGTCCAGCTGGGTCACCGACGCGGCGCCCTCCCGGATCGCCGTGCCCAGACAGTCGGCGCCCGTGTCGCCGCCGCCGACGATGACGACGTGCTTGCCGGCGGCGGACATCGGGGACCGCTCCAGGTCGCCCTCACACACCCGGTTCGCCAGCGGCAGGTACTCCATGGCCTGCTGGATGCCGGTCAACTCACGCCCCGGTACGTGCAGTTCCCGCCACTCGGTGGCTCCGGTGGCGATCACCACGGCGTCGTAGCGGGTCCGCAGATCGTCGGCCATGACGTCCCGCCCGATGGTCGTCGACGTACGGAACTTCGTGCCTTCCGCCCGCATCTGCTCGATCCGGCGTTCCAGGTGCCGCTTCTCCATCTTGAACTCGGGGATGCCGTACCGCATCAGCCCGCCGATCCGGTCGTCCTTCTCGTAGACGGCGACCGTGTGCCCGGCCCGTGTCAGCTGCTGGGCGGCGGCCAGGCCGGTGGGTCCGGAGCCGATCACCGCCACCGTCCGCCCGGACAGCCGGTCCGGCGGCCGGGGCGGGGTGAGTCCGTCCGCCCAGGCCCGGTCGGCGATGGCGACCTCGACGTTCTTGATGGTGACGGCGGGCTGGTTGATGGCCAGCACGCACCCCGCCTCGCACGGCGCCGGACACAACCGGCCGGTGAACTCGGGGAAGTTGTTCGTCGCGTGCAGCCGGTCGCTCGCCGCCCGCCAGTCCGCACGCGAGACCAGGTCGTTCCACTCGGGGATCAGATTGCCGAGCGGGCAGGCCTCGTGGCAGAACGGGACACCGCAGTCCATGCAGCGGTCGGCCTGTTCGCTGATGATGGGGAGCAGCGCGCCGGGGACGTACACCTCGTCCCAGTCGCGGACCCGCTCCCCGGCCGGCCTGCGCGGCCAGTCCTGGCGGGGCGTGGTCATGAAACCCTTGGGATCGGCCATGGCCGTCTTCCTTGCGTGCGCGTGCGACGGGGCCGTGCGTCATCGGGCGGCACTCTTGCGGCCACGATACGTCCCCTCCCCGCCCCGCGCAGGGCGCCGGACAGCGCTTGCTGCGCGCGTGCCCGGCGCTCATGTCAGAGCCAGCACGTAGGTGAGCGCGGCGGCGGCCGAGGCGACCGTGCGGACGTGGTTCCACGCCGTCCACTCGCGCACGTACACCGGCCAGTAGGCGGCCGCCTCCGCGGTGTCCGGGGCCCGCGCGAGCAACGCGTTGTTGCGGGGCACGTTCGCCACCGCGGTCACCCCGAACGAGCCGAAGAGATACAGCGCGCTGCCCAGCAGCAGCTCCACCGCCCCCTCGTCCGGCCACCGCACGAACGTCACCACGGCGATCACCGCGCACAGCACCGCCGAGCCGACGAACAGGAGCATGAACGCAGGCCTCACCGCCGCCACGTTGATCGCCTTCATCGCCGCGGCGCCCTGCGCGGGCGGCAGCGAGGCCAGTCCCTTCATCACGAAGACCGAGAACCCGCAGAAGACCCCCGCCACCAGCCCGGTCCCCAGCGCGCCGAGCGCCACCAGCACGAAATACGGTCCTTCGATCATGTCGTCCTCCCACCCCCGGCCGGGCACCCGGCCGTCTTCTGTCCGTCCGTCCCCACCAGTCAAGTCGCCCGCGTGAACAGCCACCATCGCCGAGAGCCTCTGACGCATACGCGAACGTCCAGGGCGGGGGACCGCCCCGCTTCCCGCCTCGATCGTCCGCACCTCAGCGACCGGCGCCGGCCTCCGTCTCCCACCCCCACTCCCGCAGCACCGTCTCCACACCCGCCGCGATCCGCCGCCGCGCCAGCCGCCGCGGCACTCCACCCATCAGCAGCCCGTCGTACGAGGTGTCCAGATGCCGTACGGACGCCACGACCGCCGAGACGACCGCCCCCTCGGACAACGCCCGCCCGTCGCCGTCCTCGCGCCTCGGCGTCCGCCAGGCAGCGCGTCTCCGCCCGCGCCAGCCCCGCCTCCTCGACGAGGACCCCCTGCCGCTCATAGCGCCCCTTGCGGCGGTTGAACCGGACGACGACCACCGAGAGCCCGCTCTCCTCCCGCGCCCTGCGGGTGAGCGCGGTGTCACCGCGCGGCAGGAACACCAGATGCCCCAGGTCCGCGCAGCCGAGACAGTACGGCGCCCGGTCCTCGACGACGAGCATCGGCAGCGGCCCCCGCCTGCACCCGGCGCAGTGCCGCCGCCGCGACGGCTGGATCACGACAAGCCCGACAGGGGCCAGGGGAGTTGAGGCGGCCTGCATACCGGCTGCATTCCCCCTCGCGGGTCTGCGTATGACAACGCCGGCGCACCTGGGGCACGCCGGGCGCGCATGGCGGGCCTCGCCAGGCCTCCCGCGCCCGCCTGCCGCCGGCGGCATCCGCGAGCGCGACGCGTTCGCAACGGTGTGTGTCGCATCATGGGCCATGTGCGACTCGAAGCGATCACCTGGGAACGGCTCGGCGACCTCCTCGCCGACCGCCTGCTCGACCTGAAGCCGGAGGACGGGAGCCCCTGGCCGCGCATCGCCTTCGACGGCGCCCCGGCGGCCCGCCCAGGCGACCTCGCCGAACGCGTCGCAGAGATGCTGCGGACACGCGGCCGCCCTTCCCGCGTCGTCGACACGCAGGGCTTCCTGCGCCCCGCCTCCGTCCGCCTGGAGTACGGCCGCCAGGACGTCGAGGCCTACTACGACGGCTGGTTCGACACCGGCGCCCTGTGGCGTGAGGTGTTCGGCCCCCTCGAATCCGGTGGCGACGGACGGATCCTGCCCGACCTGTGGGACCCGGTCACCGACCGCGCCACCCGCAGCCCCTATGTCCAACTCCCGCCCGGCGGTTTCCTGCTGCTGCACGGCCCTCTCCTGCTGCGGCACTGGTTCCCCTTCGACCTGACGGTTCACGTCCTCCTGTCCCCGCCCGCGCTGCTCCGCCGCACGCCCGAGGCCGACCGGTGGACGCTGCCCGCCTTCGAGCGCTACGACCAGGAGACCGATCCGGCGGTGGCGGCCGACGTGCTGATCCGCGCGGACGATCCCCGGCATCCGGCGTGGAACGGGTGATGATCAGTGGTGATCCGGGTGATCCGGGTGATCAGCAGGTCAACCGGGTGATCTCCGGGTCGTCCGGGGTGAGCTGCGGGTCATCCGGGGTGAACTGCGGCTGATTCGTGGCTGATCCGCCACCGGTTCGCGAGGCGGTGTTGCCGCAACCTCCCGTTAAATGCACGTGCATGCAATTAGAGTGCTGTCATGACGATCTCCTCCAGCGCCCCCGTGTCCCTCGACGCCTCGGTCCGTACCCTCCTCGACGGCAGGAACTTCGCCTCCGTCGCGACGCTCGGCCCCGACGGGGCTCCCCAGAACTCGGTGGTCTGGATCAAACGCGAGGGTGACACCGTCCTGTTCTCCTCCACCGACGGACGACAGAAGGTGCGCAACCTCCGACGTGACCCCCGCATCAGCCTCTCGGTCTTCGACCTCGCCGACCCCTACACCTCGGTCGAGATCCGCGGCACCGCCGAGATCCTCCCCGACGACGACAAGCGTCTCCCGCACGAGCTGTCCCACAAGTACCTCGGCATCGACCCGCCGGCCGAGAAGGCCGACGAAGTGCGCCTGATCATCCGCGTCGTGCCGCGGAAGGTCGTCGGGTTCTCCGCCTGAACCCTGAACCCTGCCGAGGCGGCGGGCCCTGCGCTGCCTGCTGCCTGCCGGCTTCCGCCTTCTGCCGGACGTGCGGTCGGCGGCCGGCCCGGCGAGAATGGGACGCCGGGACACGAGAGTGCAGGGCGCCGGGACAGTGGCGCACACCGCGTCGCGCCGACCGTCCCGCACCGGGAGGTACACCATGACCACCGCCGGACAGATCATGCACCGGGGCGCCCAGTGGATCCCCGCCCACGAGACCCTCGACCGCGCCGCCCAGTTGATGCGCGAACTCAACGTCGGAGCCCTGCCCATCAGCGACGAGAACGAACGGCTCTGCGGCATCCTCACCGACCGCGACATCGTCGTGGGCTGTGTGGCCATGGGCCACGACCCCGCCAAGGTCACCGCCGGTCAGCTGGCCAAGGGAACCCCGCGCTGGGTCGACGCGGACGCCGATGTCAGCGAGGTGCTCCAGGAGATGCAGGGGCACCAGATCAAGCGGCTGCCGGTGATCGAGAACAAGCGCCTGGTGGGCATGATCAGCGAGGCGGACCTCGCCCAGCACCTGAGCGACGATCAGATGGCCTCGTGGGCCGAGAGCGTCTACGCCAGGACCGGCACCGGCACCGCCGGCACCTGACGCCGTCCGCCGGCAACCGCCCCCTCAGAGCCAGCCGTTGCGCCGGAAGCCGCGGTACAGGGACAGACAGGCGACGGTTATCAGCCCGATCGCCATGCCGTAGCCGTACTTCCAGTGCAGCTCCGGCATGTGGTCGAAGTTCATTCCGTAGACCCCGCAGATCATCGTCGGTACGGCGACGATCGCGGCCCACGCGGTGATCTTCCGCATGTCCTCGTTCTGGGCGACGGTGACCTGGGCGAGGTGTGCCTGGAGGATCGAGTTGAGCAGTTCGTCGAAGGCCGAGATCTGTTCCGTGGCGCGCAGCAGATGGTCGGAGACGTCCCGGAAGTAGGCCTGTATCTCGGGGTCCACCACCCGCATCGGCCGGGCCGCCAGATCCTGGAGCGGCCGGCTCAGCGGAACCACCGCTCGCTTCAGCTCCAGGAGTTCGCGCTTGAGCTGGTAGATGCGCCCGGGGTCGGCCCGCGCGCCGTTCTCCGCGAAGACGTCCGTCTCGACCTGGTCGATGTCCGCGTGGACGGAGTCGATGACGTTGAGGTATTCGTCGACCACGTGGTCCGCGACCGCGTGCAGCACCGCCGACGGTCCCTTGGCGAGCTGGCCGGGATCGGACTCCAGCTCCTCGCGCAGCGGACCCAGCGATCCGTGCCGGCCGTGGCGCACGGTGATGACGAAGTCCTGGCCGACGAACACCATGATCTCGCCGGTGTTGACCACCTCGCTCGTCGACGTGAGCTGCTCGTGCTCGACGTAGCAGACGGTCTTGAACACGGCGAACAGGCTCTCGCCGTACCGCTCCACCTTCGGGCGCTGATGGGCCTCGACCGCGTCCTCGACGGCCAGGGGATGCAGGTCGAAGAGGCCGGCGATGCCCGCGAACTCCGCGTTCGTCGGCTCGTGGAGCCCGAGCCAGACGAAACCGTGCCCGCTCTTGCGCATCCGCTCCACGGTGTCGACCAGATCGCCGCCGACCGGGGCGCGGGTTCCCTCGCGGTACGTCACGCAGTTCACCACCGAGGAGCCGAGCGGGGACCGCGCGGGGTGGCTCAGATCGACACGCACACGTCGGCGGGCCAGGCGCGCCACCCTGCGCAGGCCGCCGACTCCGCCCAGGCCAGTGACCTTCCGCAGATTCCCCGCCATGGTCATCCGGACCTCCTCCAGTGGATCCCCCCGTGCGTGTGCTCACGCCCTGGCATGTCAGTGTGCCAGTCTCGGGCAGACCCTGGGTAAGCCTGTGGACAGGGGACGTTCCGCTTTGTTCCCGCCTGTGGAAAACCCGTAATCGTGCCTGACGGGGGCCTGTACGGGGCCTGATGGGGGTCTGCCCGCGGGTGCGGACTTCCATCCCTTTCCCTCGCCGGGCGTGCGGCCTTCGGCCGCCGCATCGCGGTCGCGTCGCCCTCCGGAGAAACCAGGACAACTGGGATGATCGGTCGTATGACGCGAACAGGCCGGTACCTCCTCGACAATCAGCGGACCGAGGCGGGAGAGCGCTTCGACGCCTTCGCCACCCTCTTCGACCCCACGACGTTCCGGCACCTCGACGGCCTGGGTGTGGGCCCCGGCTGGCGGTGCTGGGAGGTCGGCGCGGGCGGCACCTCGGTGGTGTCCTGGCTGGCGAAGAAGGTCGGCCCCACCGGCAAGGTCGTCGCCACCGACATCGACGTCTCACGACTGACCGGGGCCGCCCGCCCGCCCGTCGAGGTACGGGTGCACGACATCGGCGCCGAGCAGCCGCCCGCGGAGGGCTTCGACCTGGTCCACGCACGGCTCGTCCTCGTCCATGTCCCGGAGCGGGAACGGGCCCTGCGCTCCATGGTCAAGGCCCTGCGCCCGGGCGGCCGGCTCCTGCTGGAGGACGCGGACCCGGCCCTCCAGCCGCTGCTCTGCCCCGACGAGCACGGCCCCGAGCAGCAGTTGGCGAACCGCCTGCGCTACGGGTTCCGCAAGCTCCTGGCGGACCGCGGCGCCGACCTCTCCTACGGCCGCAGGCTCCCGCGCCTGCTCCGCGAGGCAGGACTGCGCGGCGTCGAGGCCGACGCGCACTTCCCCCTCACCTCGCCCGCCTGCGCCGCCCTGGAATCCGCGACCGTCCGCCAGATCCGCGCCGACCTCGTGGCCGCGGGCCTGGCGACCGACGAGGACATCGACCGCCACCTCGCCCACGTCGCCTCCGGCGGCATGGACCTCGCGACGGCACCGATGATCTCGGCGTGGGGGAGAAAGGCATAGGCCAGGCCAGACCGCCGGCACCGGGCAGTCGGTCCGGCTCTCTCGTAGGCCGACTCCGGGCAGTCGGTCCGGCCCGGCCCTTTCGTAGGCCGACTCCGGGCAGTCGGTCCGGCCCTTTCGTAGGCCGGCACCGGGCAGTCGGTCCGGCCCTCTCGTATGCCGACTCCGGGCAGCCGGTCCTGGCCGGCCCCGTCGTACGCCGACACCCGCAGCCGTGTCCCCACCACCTCTCCTGGACCGGGACCGGCGGAGCGGTGCCGTCACCGAGCGCGCGTCGTCTCCACCACCCCCGTGGGCGTCGGTGGTCTGCCGCCTACCCGCTCCACCGCCAGCGCGCCCGCCGCGCACCCCTCGGCCGCGGCCTTGGCGGGCTCCGCGCCCGCGAGCAGGGCGGTGAGGAACGCGCCCGTGAAGGCGTCACCCGCCCCCGTGGTGTCACGGGGTGCCGCCGGGACGGCCGGGACCCGGGCGACGACGGCGCCGTCCCGCGCCACCACAGCCCCGTCCGCTCCTTGTTTCGCCACCACCAGGGGCACACGGCGGCTGAGTTCGGCGGCCGCTTCCGCCCCGTCGGCGATCCCGGTCAGCAGACACGCCTCGTCCCTGCTGGGCAGCAGCACGTCCACGTCCCGCACCAGGGAGAGGAACCGGTCGGCGCCCAGTTCCCCCAGGAACCCCGCCGACGCCGGATCCAAGCTCACCGGCACTCCACGCGCACGTGCCGAGGCCAACGCCGTGCGCACCAGCGCACGCCCCGACGCGGAGAACAGCAGATAGCCCGACAGATGCAGCCGGGCGACTCCGTCGAGCAGCATGTCCGACCAGTCGTCCGGTTCGAGCCGCAGGGAGGCGCCGCTGTCGGTGAGGAACGTCCGCTCGGCCGCCGCCCCCGTGTCGACCAGGCAGATCACCGTCCCGGTCGGCGCCTCGGGATCGACGACGAGCAAGGGCCGTACGCCGCCGGCGACCAGTTCCCGCTCGTGCCAGGCCGCCGCCTCCGCACCGACCCGGCCGAGCAGCCGCACGTCCGCACATCCCCAGTGGGCCGCCCAGCACGCCACGTTGGCGCCCGCTCCGCCCGGCAGGGTCCGGATCAGCGCGGCCGTGTCCGTCCCGGAGGCCAACGGTCCCCGGTGACGTGCGACGACATCGGTGACGATGTCCCCCACGACCAGCAGCGGGCGCCGCCCGTGAGCGGCGCCCGGTCCCGGCTCCGAGCCGCCGGAGCCGTGGTCCGGTCCGCCCGGACTCCCGGTCACGCCCCGGCCCACGCCGAGGCGATGCGCCCCGCCAGCCGTACGTTGCCACGCACCGCCGCCAGGTTGGCGCTCAGCGACGCGCCCTCGGTGTGACGGACCAGGTAGTCGAGCAGGAACGGCGTGACGGCCTGGCCCGTGACTCGCTCCGCCGCACAGGCCTCCAGCGCGTCCGCGAGCACACGCGCGTGCAGCGCGGGATCCAACTGCTCGTCCTGGGGCACCGGATTCGCGACGATCAGCGCCGACTCCGGTACGCCGAGGGAGTCCTGAGCCCGCATCGCGTCGGCCACCTGGCCGGGACTCTCCAGCCTCCAGTCCACCGGATGCCCCGAGTCGGACAGGTAGAAGCCGGGGAAGCGATCCGTGCCGTACCCGGCGACGGCGACCCCCAGCGTCTCCAGCCGCTGAAGCGTCGCCGGTACGTCCAGGATCGATTTCACCCCCGCGCACACCACCGTGATGCGGGTGCGCGCCAGCAGGCCCAGGTCGGCCGACTCGTCCTGGGTGACCGTCCACTCACGGTGCACCCCGCCGAGCCCGCCCGTCGCGAACACGCGCACCCCGGCCAGCGCGGCCAGCAGCGAGGTCGCCGACACCGTGGTCGCCCCGCTCGCCCCCGAGGCGACCGCGAGCGGCAGGTCACGGTGACCCAGTTTGCGGATCCCGTCCTCGTTGGCGATGCGTTCCAGCTGCTCCTTGTCGAGGCCGACATGGGGCCGCCCGTCCAGCACGGCGATGGTCGCCGGGACGGCACCCTCTTGGCGCACCACCGCCTCCAGCTCCCGCGCCACCTGAAGGTTGCGCGGCCGTGGCAGCCCGTGGGCGATGATCGTGGACTCAAGCGCCACCACGGGTCGACGCGCGTCGACCGCCTCCCGTACCTCTTCCGACACCACCAGCACCACGTGCCCGCCTCCTGTCCGTCGGTCTTCCCTCATCCCTGGCGGGCGGCGCGCCCGGTCAAACCCTTGCGGCCTGTGGGGGACGACACCAGCCTGGAAGGCATGACCGACAACCTGCCTCGCCTGGACCACGTCGTCCTGTGGGTCCGCGACCCGCTCGCCGCGGCCGACTTCTACGAGAACATCGTCGGCCTGGCGCCTGTCCGGCTCGACGCGTTCGCCGCGGGCGAGGAGCCCTTCCCCTCCGTCCGGGTCGACGACGGGACTCTCCTCGACCTCATGCCGCTGACCATGGTGAAGGGCATGACGATGCTCTCCGGCGCGGCCGACAGCGCCGGACACCCCGTGAACCACATCTGCCTCGCCCTGCCCCGGACCGCCTTCGACGCCCTCCACACCCGCCTGACCGAGCACGCCGTCCCCGTCTCGGACGTCTCGCACGGCTCCTTCGGCGCCCGTGGCGAGGCCACCCGCAGCCTCTACTTCCGCGACCCGGACGGCAACGTCGTCGAGATCCGGCACTACGACTGACGCACCGGTACGCCCGCCCCGCCCCGTTCGGAGGTGTCCCGCCGGTCCTGCCCCCGAGCCCGCCGAGGATCCGGCTCGCGACCGGCACAGCCGTCGTACACCTCGGGCGGGACGGCCGCTCAGAACAGCGGTTCGGGCAGGACCCCTTCCAGGGCGAGCAGCCTGCGCTTGGCCTCCAGGCCGCCCCCGAAGCCGCCGATTCCGCCGTCGCTCTCCACGACCCGGTGGCAGGGCACGACGACCGGCAGGGGATTGGCGCCCATCGCCGCCCCCACCGCCTGTGCGGCACCGGGCTGCCCCACGCGCTGGGCGAGAGCGCCGTAGCCCACGACCGCGCCGTACGGGACGCCGGAGGCCAGCTCGCGCAGCACCTGACGGTTGAAGCCGGAGATCAGCGACCAGTCCAGGGGCAGTGCGAAATCGTGCCGCTCACCGGCGAAGTACGCGCGGACCTGGCCTATCGCCTCGGACAGCAGTGGCGAGTCGGGCGACTCGACGGGCTTCGCGCCCAGCCGGTCCGCGAGGCGGCCGAGTGCCTTCTCACACACGGCTTCGTCGGCGTGGAACACGACGTTGACCAGGCCCTCGCGGGTCGCGGCCAGCAGCAGCGGACCGATGCCGGTGCCGACGACGGCCCACACGACCTGCTGCTCGTACTGCCCATGGCTGTCCATGCGCCCACGGTACGACCCGCCACTGACAACGCCGGGGCCCGGTCGCGACGTCAGTTCCCGTACAGGGCCCGCGCCACCGCGTCGGGCCTGTTCGTGATGATGCCGTCGACGCCGTAGCCGGCCATCGTCCGGGCCGTCGAGGCGTCGTCGACGGTCCAGACGAAGGTCCTCAGCGGACTGCCGTGGGGCCCCGCGACCGCGTGCACGGCGGAGACGTACCCGGCGGTGAGGGACACGTACGAGGGGTTGATCAGGTCGGCGAAGGCCGCGTAACCGGGCAGGTCCCGCACCGCCGGCTTGCCGAGCAGGCCAGTCGTCACCGACGGCTCCAGGTCGTGGACGGCCCGCAGACTGCCGGCGCTGAAGCTCTGCACGATCAGCCGGCCGGTGAGGTGCTCCCCGTCCAGCCATCCCTCGTCGGCGAGCACCTTGAGGGTGTCCCCTTCGATCCCCGGGTACAGCTCGGGGTTCTTCACTTCCAGCAGCAGTTTCTGGTCGTGATACTCGACCCGACGGAGGTACTCCGTGAGCGTCGGCACGCGCGCGCCCGCGAACCCGGGGCCGAACCAGCTGCCCGCGTCGAGCCGAGCCACCTCTGCCGCCGTGAAGTCCTTCACCTTCCACGGGGCGCGCTCCGGAAAGACCTCCTCGACGTCCGTGGTCCGGCTGAGGCTGTCGTCGTGGACCACCACGAGCGTGCCGTCCTTGGTGCGCTGGACGTCGTTCTCCACCCAGCGAACTCCCAGGTCGGCGGCGGCGTCGACGGCCGCCAGGGTGTTCTCGGGCGCGTGGGCGGAAGCACCCCGGTGGGCGATCACCGAGGGTCGTCCCACGATGCCGGCCCGTGCGTCATGGACGGGGAGCAGGGGGGCGACGACGCCCATCAGCGCGGTGGTCACCGCGGCAACTGCGCGCGCGTGCATGAATACTCCTCGTGTCGGCCGGTCACATACGGCTCAACTGTGACAGCAGAGGGTCACCAGTGGGTGGGCGCAGGAGGACCACGGGATGAAGGTTGACGGCCGGAACCGCTTCACGGATGCCGCACATTGGGGCAGGGCCGTGTTTCTTTGCCGGAAAATCGTTCGACCATTCCGGTGGCAGTCATACTGCTCTGCGTCAACCCCTGACCGTTCGCGCGGTCGTGGGTGGAGGGCGCGTTCCACGCATTCCAGCAACAGGGCGGAAGGGCAACCGCGCATGCACGGCACGGTCGACGGATTCAGCTACGGACTCGTCACACCGCTGGTGGCCTACCTCATGGCCTGCCTCGGCGGTGCCCTCGGCCTGCGCTGCACGACCAGGGCGCTGCTCGTTGCCCACTCCTGGCGCCCCGGATGGCTCGCCCTGGGCGCCGCCGCGATCGGCTCCGGCATCTGGACCATGCACTTCGTCGCCATGATGGGCTTCTCGATAGCGGGCGCCCCGATCCACTACGACAAGCCCATGACCTACGCCAGCCTCGGTGTCGCCGTCGTCATGGTGGGCGTCGGGATCCTCATCGTCGGCTACAGGGGCGCGACCGGCACCGCGCTCTTCACCGGAGGCACGATCACCGGCCTCGGGATCGCGTCGATGCACTATCTGGGCATGGCCGGCATGCGCTTCGACGGCAAGTTCGAGTACAACACCCTCACCGTGGGCGTCTCCGTGGCCATCGCGATGGCCGCCGCCACCGCCGCCCTGTGGGCCGCCGGGCAGGTCAGGGGCTTCTTGTGGAGCGTCGGCGCCAGCCTCGTCATGGGGCTGGCCGTCACCGGCATGCACTACACGGGCATGGCCGCCCTCAGCGTCGACCTGCACACGACGGGCACGCCGTCCGCCGGCGACTCGCCCGCCGGTCTCCTCGCGCCCATGCTGATCGGACCGCTCGCCTTCCTCTGCCTCGCCGGCGTCGTGGTGATGTTCGACCCGCTCATGGTCATGGGCAAGCCCGAGTGGACCCCCGCCGAGCACAGGCCCGGCGTCCCGGCCCACCCGCACACCGTCGGCCGGACCCGGCTCCGCACCCGCCGCAAGGTGGCCCTCCACGAGAGCCGGACCCCGCAGAACCGCTGATCGGACCGCATTGTCAGTGGTGGGTCGTACGGTGGATGGCATGCGGCCCGTTTCCCACATCGAACGCACGGTGGCGCCCTTCGAGGTCGTCAGCCCCTACCAGCCCAGCGGTGACCAGCCGGCGGCCATCGCCGAACTGGCCAAGCGCGTCGAGGCCGGTGAGAAGGACGTCGTCCTCCTGGGCGCGACCGGCACCGGCAAGTCCGCCACGACCGCGTGGATGATCGAGAAGCTCCAGCGCCCCACCCTGGTGATGGCGCCGAACAAGACGCTGGCCGCCCAGCTGGCGAACGAGTTCCGAGAGCTCCTGCCGAACAACGCGGTGGAGTACTTCGTCTCGTACTACGACTACTACCAGCCCGAGGCGTACGTCCCGCAGTCGGACACCTACATCGAGAAGGACTCCTCGATCAACGAGGAGGTCGAGCGCCTGCGCCACTCCGCGACCAACTCCCTCCTCACCCGCCGCGACGTCATCGTGGTCGCCTCGGTCTCCTGCATCTACGGCCTCGGTACGCCGCAGGAGTACGTGGACCGGATGGTCACCCTCAAGGTCGGCGAGGAGATCGACCGCGACCAGCTGCTGCGCCGCTTCGTGGACATCCAGTACACGCGCAACGACACGGCGTTCACCCGCGGCACCTTCCGCGTCCGCGGCGACACCATCGAGATCTTCCCGGTCTACGAGGAGCTGGCCGTCCGCATCGAGATGTTCGGCGACGAGATCGAGGCGCTGTCCACCCTCCACCCGCTCACCGGCGAGATCATCAGCGACGACGAGCACCTGTACGTCTTCCCCGCCACCCACTACGTGGCAGGCCCGGAGCGCCTGGAGCGCGCCGTCAACGACATCGAGAAGGAGATGGGCGAGCGCCTCGCCGAACTCGAGAAGCAGGGCAAGCTCCTCGAGGCCCAGCGCCTGCGCATGCGCACCACGTACGACCTGGAGATGCTCCGCCAGATCGGCAGCTGCTCGGGCGTGGAGAACTACTCGATGCACTTCGACGGCCGTGAGCCCGGCTCCCCGCCGAACACCCTGATCGACTACTTCCCCGACGACTTCCTGCTCGTCATCGACGAGTCCCATGTCACCGTCCCCCAGATCGGCGCCATGTACGAGGGCGACGCCTCCCGCAAGCGCACCCTCGTCGACCACGGCTTCCGGCTGCCCTCCGCCCTGGACAACCGCCCGCTGAAGTGGGAGGAGTTCCAAAAGCGCATCGGACAGACCGTCTACCTGTCGGCGACGCCCGGCAAGTACGAACTCTCCCGCGGGGACGGCGTCGTCGAGCAGATCATCCGCCCCACCGGTCTGATCGACCCCGAGATCGTCGTCAAGCCCACCGAGGGCCAGATCGACGATCTGGTGCACGAGATCCGCACGCGCGTCGAGAGGGACGAGCGCGTCCTGGTCACCACGCTCACCAAGAAGATGTCCGAGGACCTCACCGACTACTTCCTCGAACTCGGCATCCAGGTGCGCTACCTGCACAGCGACGTCGACACCCTGCGCCGCATCGAGCTGCTGCGCGAACTGCGGGCCGGCGAGTTCGACGTACTGGTCGGCATCAACCTCCTGAGGGAGGGACTCGACCTGCCCGAGGTGTCCCTGGTGGCGATCCTCGACGCCGACAAGGAGGGCTTTCTGCGCTCCGGCACCTCGCTGATCCAGACCATCGGCCGCGCCGCGCGCAACGTCTCCGGCCAGGTCCACATGTACGCCGACAAGATCACCCCGGGCATGGAGCGGGCCATCGAGGAGACCAACCGGCGCCGCGAGAAGCAGATCGCCTACAACACGGCGCACGGCATCGACCCGCAGCCGCTCCGCAAGAAGATCAACGACATCGTCGCGCAGATCGCGCGCGAGGAGGTCGACACCGAGCAGCTCCTGGGCTCCGGCTACCGTGCGAAGAAGGACGGCGGCGGCACCAAGGCGCCGGTCCCCTCCCTCGGCGGCAAGGCGGCCAAGGGTGCGACGTCGGCCAAGTCCGCGAGGGGGAAGGCCAGGGAGACGGTCCCGACCGACCGCCCAGCGGCCGAACTCGCCGGGCAGATCGAGGAGATGACGGCGCGTATGCGGGCGGCCGCCGCGGACCTCCAGTTCGAGGTCGCGGCCCGACTGCGCGACGAGGTCTCCGAGATGAAGAAGGAACTGCGCCAGATGAAGGAGGCCGGCCTTGCCTGACGGACCGGGCGGACCCGGCCGCCGTACGCCCTGTGTTGCAAGAACGACACAAAGTGCGGTCCTGGGTACGGCACTGTCAGTGCCGTTGCGTAGGGTTTTGGTCAACCGCGGGGACCGCGGCAACAGGGGACAGTCCGAGAGGGGAATCAGCGCGTGACCGTCAACATGACCAAGGGTCAGGCCATCAGTCTGCAGAAGGCCGACGGAGGCAGCCTGACCGCGGTGCGCATGGGTCTCGGCTGGCAGGCTGCCCCCCGGCGCGGCCTGTTCGGCTCCCGCACCCGGGAGATCGACCTCGACGCCTCCGCGGTCCTCTTCGCGGACAAGCAGCCTGTCGACGTCGTCTTCTTCCGCCACCTGGTGAGCGACGACGGCTCCGTCCGTCACACCGGCGACAACCTGGTCGGCGGCGTCGGCCAGGGCGGCGACGACGAGGCGATCCTCGTCGACCTGTCCCGTGTACCGGTCCACATCGACCAGATCGTCTTCACGGTGAACTCCTTCACCGGCCAGACCTTCCAGGAGGTGCAGAACGCCTTCTGCCGTCTGGTCGACGAAACCAACGGCCAGGAGCTGGCGCGCTACACGCTCGCGGGCGGCGGCGCCTACACGGCACAGATCATGGCCAAGGTGCACCGGGTCGGCGCGGGCTGGAACATGACCGCCCTCGGCACTCCCGCCAACGGCCGCACGTTCCAGGACCTGATGCCGGCCATCCTGCCCGCGCTCTAGAACCGGCCGGACCGGGCCGGGCGAGCGGCACACGACAACACGACACGCGACGCAGGGGGACCACAGGCGATGACGGCCGAGCTGGTGCGGGGCCAGAACCACCCGCTCTCCGAAGCCCGCCTAGAGATCAGGGTCTCGGCCGGCACCCCGGTCGTGGCGGCCGCCACCCTCAGCGACGAGAGCGGCAGGATCCACGGCGTGGAGTGGGTCGCCCACCCGGGCGCACCCACTCTGCCCGGTCTCGAGGTCTCCCGGCAGGCGGCCGCCGACCATCGCCTCGCGGTGGACCTGGACGCCGTCGCGGAGACCGTGCACCGTGTCAGTGTCCTGCTCGCCCTGCCCACCGGTGTGGGCGGACCGGTCGACTTCGGCTCCCTCGCGGCCCCCGTCGTCGCCGTCACCGGCCTCGACGGCACCGAGGTGGCCGGCTTCACCCTCACCGGCCTCGGCCCCGAGTCGGCCGTCGTCGCCCTGGAGCTGTACCGGCGCCAGGGCGCCTGGAAGGTCCGCGCGGTCGGCCAGGGGTACGCGGGCGGCCTGGCCGACCTCCTCACCGACCAGGGCCTGGCCCAGGCCCACCAGCTCGCGTCCGGTATCCACGAGGCCGTGGCCCAGGGCGTGGCCCGCTCCGTACCGTCCCCACCGTCGCGTACGGCCGACAGCGACCGCTCCCGCCGGACGACCGCCTCCGCCCTCGGCCCCGACCAGACGGCATCCCCGTACGGCGGACAGGGCCCCCAGGCCGCCTCCGACCCGTACCAGGGATCCCAGGGCAACCAGGTCCCGCAGGGTGCCGCCGACGCCGTGACGAGCTACCCGACCGGACCCGCGGACCCTTCGGCCACCACCCAGCCGGGCACGCCCGCGGCGTCCGGCACCGGCCCCGTGCCCGCCCCGACCCGGCGTCCGGCCCCGACCCGGAGCCGCACTGACGCGGTCCGGCACCGACGCGACGGCAACCGACCGCCACGACTCGACCGGGACCCGGACACACTGATCCCGCACCACGGCCGGACTGCGGGCCATGGCGCGGGGCAGCTACGGGAGTTGGGTGCGGGCGCTCAGGCAGCGTGACGGCGCATCGCCGGCACGCGCATCGGGCGCGAGGCCGGTCCGCCGACGTGGGAGAAGGGCTGCGTGCGCCAGTCCAGCCCCTGAGGGAGCGTCAACAGCAGTGCCGTTTCCTGCTCCTGGGGCTCCACCGACTCGTCCGCGGGGCGGGCCTCGGCAGCCGTACGGCCGGTGCCGGCACAGACGGTGAGCCCGAACGGGTTCCACGGCGAAGCGCACAGCGCGTGCTCCGGCAGGATCTCCTCGTCCGCGAGCAGGGCGATGGGCTGCGCGCAGTCCGGGCAGATCACCCGGTACATCTCGAAGGTGTCGTACGCGTCGAACTCGTCGGCGTGGTCGCCGTTCTCGTCGTCGAAGCCGTCAGGGCCGTCGAAGCCGTCGGGTTCGACGCCCTCCGGCTCGGACTCGACGATGGTGGGCTGGAACCGCTTGGGCGCGGTACGACCGGGACGCTTAAGGCTCTGCATGGGATTCTCCCCCTCGGGCTGGGCCGTTCAGGCGCTGCGGCCTCGACCACAGCAAGCACTTCCCAGCCCGTCTCGGCGGTAATCACGGGAGCATCACGAAGACTTGGCGTGGACTGTGGCGTTCGTCACATGCCACTCGCAGATGCCGATCGGCTCGTACGGTCCGACACATCACGAACCGGTATGACCTGGGCTGTATACGTATACGAAGAGATCGCGCGCCCTGTAAGTTCTTGCGCCATGGAGGAGCTGGACCGACAGATCGTGCAGCTGCTCGTCAAGGACGGGCGGATGAGTTACACCGACCTGGGCAAGGCCACGGGCCTGTCCACCTCGGCCGTGCACCAGCGGGTGCGCCGGCTGGAACAGCGCGGCGTCATCCGCGGATACGCGGCCGTCGTCGACGCCGAGGCCGTCGGGCTGCCTCTGACCGCCTTCATCTCGGTGAAACCGTTCGACCCCAGCGCGCCCGACGACATCGCCGACCGGCTTTCCGGCGTACCCGAGATCGAGGCCTGCCACAGCGTGGCCGGCGACGAGAACTACATCCTCAAGGTCCGCGTGGGCACCCCCCACGCACTGGAGGAACTGCTGGGACGGCTGAGGGCCCTCGCGGGCGTCTCCACCCGCACCACGGTCGTGCTGTCCACCCCCTACGAGGCCCGCC
>NZ_JARGEF010000127.1:0-22265 GCF_033794725.1 Streptomyces sp. ID05-39B
CGGGGGGCGGGCCCACGGTGACGGGGCCGGTCAGGAAGGGGCCGAGCGTTTCCAGGATGTCGGCTCGGCGGTCTTCGCTGAGGATGTTGACCCGGCCGGCCTCCCTGTCGTACCAGGCGATGTTCCTGCCGTCCTTCCGGCAGACGTACAGCCGCTCCTGGCCGTGGCTCCAGGTCGGCACGACGCGCAGTCCGTTCATGCACCATCACCCCATGACCATGGGAACAGGCGGGTGCTCCAGGGGCAAGAAGGCGGTTACCTTTGGAGGGAGTTGGGCATGCCCCAGGGACGCGGTTGGGGAGGCGCCGTTGCGGACCCGCAGGAAGCAAGCCGACGTACCGGCTCCGGACAGCCCGTGGAGCGAGATCGTGCCCGGCCTGTGGATGGGCGGGCACGAGTTCCGCGGGCGGAGCGGGCAGCGGGAGTTCGCGGTGGTACGGGGCGAGTTCGATCTCGTCCAGACCTTGTTGCGGCTGCCCGGACACGGACCGGACCGGGGCGTCCAGCACCATGTGTGGCCGATCCCCGACGGGCCGCTGGACGGCACCCAGCTCGCCGGGGTGATGCGGCTGGCGCAGGCGGCCGGTGAGGCGCTGGACGAGGGGCGTTCGGTGCTGGTCCGCTGCTGGCACGGATACAACCGATCGGGCCTGGTCGTCGCCCACGCGCTGGTGCGCCGGGGCCACTCGCCCGACGAGGCGATCGGGCTGATACGGTCGCGGCGCTCGCCCTGGGCCCTGCACAACGAGCTGTTCGTCGAGTACCTGCGGGCGGGCCTGCCGACGGCCCGGCTGCTGGAGGAGCTGGCCGAGTAATCGTTTCTCCAGCCGCTCCCCCGGCCGCCGGCCCCGGCGCCACCGAACGACCTCAGCACTACCTTTGAGCCACCCCCGCACCACCGCTGAGCCACCCCGACCGGCCCCCTTGCCGGTCCCTGACCGGCGCCCGCCCGGTACGCAAAAAGGACTTCCCTACGAATAAGGTGTACGGGGCCGACCGTCACCGTGATCCCAGGAGCCCCGTGCCGCACCCCCGCCCCCGCCGTACCGCCCTCGCCCTGGCGGCCGTCGCCCTGCTGGCGTCGGCGACCGCGGCCTGCGGCGACGCCGGCGGGCTGAAGGGGGCCGGGAAGACCCCGACCGCGGTCAGCCCGGAGAAACTGTGGCCGGACCTGCCCGCGGCATCGAGCCCGGCGTTCGACATCGACGAGGTGAACATCCAGGTCGTCAAGGGTGTCGCCGTCCCCGGCGACGACATCCACCGGGTGGACCCGGTCGAGGTCGTACGGCGGGAGATCGCCGCGCACCCGGACGAGTACGACGGCTCCGCGGCGCCGTACCGCGAGACGTCCCGCCTGATGGCCGACTGCGACGAGAGCGGCGCCGAGCGTAAGCCGTGCCCTGTCCTGCGGCCGTACTACCGCGACCTGACCGGTGACGGGCGCGACGAACTGACCCTGGGCTTTCGGCAGCTGCCCGGCGACCTGACGGCCGTGCGTGTCTACACGGTCGAGGAGCACCGGCTGGTGCAGGTCATGGGCTGGGAGGACGCCGTGAGCGCGGTCGAGCTGGCGGGGCGGTCGGTGATCATCCGTTCGCCGTCCGAGGTCGCCGGGTACGAGTACCGCCTCCAGTGGACCTGGGCCGCGGACCAGAAGGCGATGCTGCTCACCCACGACGAGATGGTGCGGACCACCGAGGGCGGGCGAGCCTCATCGGCCGCTCGCCGTGAAGGCCGCCGTCTTCATCACGGTGATGTGCTGCGCGCTCACCGCGCTCCTCGGCGTCCTCGTGCACGTCTCGGTGACGCACCAGACCGTCGGCGAGGCCCGCGATCTCGCGCTGTCCCGGCTGGAGGACGCGACCACGGCGTTCGAGGCCGGGGACACCCTCCGCCTCGGCGCCGAGGTGGACCCGCCGGGGCTGCCCGCGGCGCTGCGCAGGCTCGCGGTGACCGGGAAGCGCGGCACGATGGTCGCCGAGCACCGGGGGCGGCCGACGATGTGGGCGGCCGGTCCCGCCGACGGTGAGAGGGCCCTGGCGGTGGCCGTCGACTACCGGCAGAGCGCCCGTACCATCGAGGCCCTGGACAACGCGATCCTGTGGTCGTCGGTCCTGGCGATCGGGGCGACCCTGCTGGTCGGGGCGTTCGCGGTGACCCGGGTGACCCGGCGGTTGCACGCCACCGCGCGGGTGGCCCGGCGGATCAGCGCGGGTGATCTGGACGCGCGCGTGGACGATCCACGCACCAAGGATCCGACCCGTCCGCAGGACGAGGTGGCCGTGGTCGCCGTCGCGCTGGACTCGATGGCGTCCTCGCTCCAGGGCAAGCTGCTGAGCGAGCAGCGCTTCACCGCCGATGTGGCCCACGAGCTGCGCACCCCGCTGACCGGGCTGCACGCGGCGGCCGAGCTGCTGCCGCCGGGCCGGCCGACGGAGCTGGTGCGCGACCGGGTGGCCGCCCTGCGCACGCTCACCGAGGACCTGCTGGAGATCTCCCGCCTGGACACCGGAGGCGAGCGGCTGGAGCTGGACACCGAGAGCCTGGAGGCCGTGGCCCGCCGGGTGGTGCGGGCGGCGGCGGGCTCGCCGGGTGGCACCCCGGGTGCCGGTACCGGTACCGAGGTCAGGGTCGTACGGGAGTCCCTGGTCGAGACCGATCGGCGGCGGCTGGAGCGGGTGCTCGGCAACCTCGTCGCCAACGCGCGTCTGCACGGGCGGGCGCCGGTGGTGCTGACGGTGAACGGGCCGGTGGTGACCGTACGGGACCACGGGGACGGCTACCCGGAGTACCTGACGGCGCACGGGCCACAGCGGTTCCGTACCGAGGGGGGCGCGAAGGGGCACGGCCTCGGGCTGACGATCGCCGCCGGTCAGGCGGAGGTGCTGGGCGCCCGTCTGACGTTCGCCAACGCGCCGGACGGCGGCGCGGTGGCCACGCTGACGCTGCCTCACACGCCGCCCGCCGGGGCGGGCCCGCGCGAGGGGGCCACGTCCTCCACCGGGGACGGTCTCCCCGATGGCGCAGCGTGACGGGCGACCGGCCACGAGCCCTCCTAATGTGGCGGTAAGTCAGCTCCGCCCCCTTTTCGGAGGTCTCCGATGTCCCTGCGCTCCGCCCTGACCCGGTTCGCCATAGCCGGTGCCGCCTGCGCCCTCGCCGCCGCGGCCGCCGTCACCCCCGCCACCGCGAGCGAGGGCGGCCAGGGCGGCACCGGCCGCCAGGCCCCGCGCCTCTACAAGGGCGTCGTGACGGCGAGCCAACTGCTGCTGCGCAGCGCGCCGAACCGTGGCGGCAAGGTGGTCCGCGTCGCCTTCCGCAACGACATCGTCACCGTCTACTGCCGGACCACCGGCCAGAAGATCGACGGCAACGCGCAGTGGTACCTCCTGACGGACGGCGCGTGGGCCTACGGCTCGGCGCGCTACATCCGCGACCTGGGCCCCACGCCACGCCGCTGCTGACACCGAAGAGTCACCTGAGATCCACCAAGGCTCACAAGGAGCCCCATTTGGGTAAGTTCCGGACATGATGCACGCCGGAGCCGAAGTCATCGCCCCGACGGCGGACGCGCCGGCCCCCGTGGCACGCCTGCCCAGGCGCCGCGGCGTCGAGCTGTCCCTGATCGTCCTGGCCGTCCTGCTGTCCGTGTTCGGCTACTGCGCCGTCGGGCTCGCCAGGAACGGGAGCGTCCCGCCCGGCGCCGCCGGTTACGGTGCCGGGCTCGGCGTGCTCGCGCTGCTGGCGCATCTGACGGTCCGGCTGCGCGCCCCGTACGCCGATCCGCTGCTGCTGCCCATCGGGGTGCTGCTCAACGGGATCGGGCTGGTGCTGATCTACCGGCTGGACCTGGAGACCCCCGGCGACCGGGCGGCGCCCACCCAACTGGTGTGGTCGACCCTGGGCGTGGCCCTGTTCGTCTTCGTGGTGGCCGCGCTGCGCGACCACCGGGTGCTCCAGCGGTACGCGTACGTGTGCGTGGCCGCCGCGCTGGTCCTGCTGACGCTCCCGATCCTCTTCCCGGCGGTCAACGGTGCCCGGATCTGGATCAGGATCGCCGGGTTCTCCATCCAGCCGGGCGAGTTCGCGAAGGTGCTGCTCGCGGTGTTCTTCGCGGCGTACCTGGCGGCCAACCGCACGGCGCTCGCCCACGCGGGCCGCCGGATCTGGTTCATGCAGCTGCCGACCGGCCGGGTCCTCGGGCCGGTCGTCGCGATCTGGCTGCTGAGTGTCGGCGTACTCGTCCTCGAACGTGACCTCGGCACCTCGCTGCTCTTCTTCGGCCTCTTCGTGGTGATGCTGTACGTGGCGACCGGCCGCATCGGCTGGACCGCGGTCGGGCTGCTGCTGGCCTCGCTGGGCGCGGCCGCCGTCGGCCGGCTGGAGCCGCACGTGCACAGCCGGGTCGAGGACTGGCTGCACCCGTTCGCGTCGATCGCCGCGGGCGAGGGGCCCAACCAGCTCGCGCAGTCCCTGTTCTCCTTCGCGGCCGGCGGCACCTTCGGCACCGGTCTCGGACTCGGCCACTCCGTCCTGATCGGCTTCGCCGTCAAGTCGGACTTCATCCTGGCGACGGCCGGTGAGGAACTCGGCCTGGCGGGACTGTCCGCGCTGTTCCTGCTGTACGGACTTCTGGTGGAGCGCGGCTACCGGGCCGGGCTGGCCCTGCGCGACCCCTTCGGCCGGCTGCTGGCGGTCGGGCTCGCCTCGATCTGGGCGCTCCAGGTGTTCGTGATCGCCGGCGGGGTGACCGGCCTGATCCCGCTGACCGGCATGGCGATGCCGTTCCTGGCGCAGGGCGGCTCGTCGGTGGTCACCAACTGGGCGATCGTGGCGCTGCTGATCCGCATCAGCGACTCGGCCCGGCGTCAGTACGACGGGAAGGCCGCGCCGTGAGCAGGCCGGAGGTTCCCGCACCCGCGGCACCGCCGAGCGGCGAAGCCGAACCCCCGCGACCCGAGGTGACGTCCCTGTGATGACCCGGCACATCCGCCAGGCCGCCGTCTTCTGCGCCCTCCTCCTGGTGGCCCTGCTCGTCAACGCCGCCCGCATCCAGGTCGTCCGGTCCGAGTCCTACGACGACAACCCGGCCAACCGGCGCGCCGTCATCGCCCGCTACGGCCAGCCCCGCGGGGACATCCTGGTCGAGGACGTGCCCGTCACCGGCTCCCGGGACACCAGGGAGCAGCTGCGCTACGAACGGACGTATCTCAACGGGCCGTTGTACGCGCCGGTGACGGGCTTCGCCTCGCAGGTGTACGGGACGACGTTCCTGGAGCACGCGCACGACGGTGTCCTCTCCGGCACGGACCCCCGGCTGTCGCCGCTGCCGCTGTGGAACGACGTCACCCGGTCCCTGCCCGCCGGCGGGCACGTGGTGACGACCCTGAACCCGCGGGCCCAGCGGGCGGCGTACGAGGGGCTGGCCGGCCGCAAGGGCGCGGTGGCGGCGGTGGAGCCGTCGACGGGACGGATCCTGGCGCTGGTGTCGGCGCCGTCGTACGATCCCGCCGCGCTGTCGGGGAACGGGCCGGGGGTCGAGCGGGAGTGGGCGCGGCTGAACTCCGATCCGGACCGGCCGATGCTGAACCGGGCGGTGCGCCAGACGTATCCGCCGGGGTCGACGTTCAAGGTGGTCACCGCGGCGGCGGCGCTGGACGCGGGCGTGATCAGGGATCTGGACGCGCCGACCGGCTCGCCCGCGCCGTACCGGCTGCCCGGCACGACGACGCTGCTGACGAACGGCGGCGAAGGCTGTGAGGACGCCCCGCTGCGGGAGGCGTTCATGTGGTCGTGCAACACGGTGTTCGCGAAACTCGGCGTGGACGTGGGGCTCACCGACATGGTGGGCACGGCGGAGGCGTTCGGATTCAACGCGGCCGGCGTACGGATTCCGTTCGCCGTCGCGCGGAGCACCTTCGACACCTCCCTGGACCGGGCGCAGCTGGCCCTGTCCTCGATCGGGCAGTACAACACGCGGGCCACGCCGCTGCAGATGGCGATGGTCTCGGCGGCCGTCGCCAACGGCGGGCAGTTGCGCACGCCGTACCTGGTGGAGCGGACGACGCGGAGAGGCGGGGCGACCGTCGCCACGGCCGGTTCGCGCACGGTGCGGCAGGTGGTGCGGCCGTCGACCGCGCGGCGGCTGCGGGAGCTGATGGCGGACGTGGTGCGCGAGGGGACCGGCAGGAACGCCGCGATCCCGGGCGCGACCGTCGGCGGCAAGACCGGCACCGCCCAGCACGGCATCGGCAACGCCGGGACGCCGTACGCCTGGTTCGTCTCCTGGGCGCAGGGCGGCCGGGACCTGGAGCCGAGGGTGGCGGTCGCGGTGGTGGTGGAGGACTCCGCGGCGAAGCGGAGGGACATCACCGGGGGTGGTCTCGCGGCGCCGATCGCCCGCTCGGTGATGGAGGCGGTGCTCACCCCGTGAGACGGGGGCTTCCCGGACCGGACAGGTGCGTCCTACCGTGCGCCCATGACTGACGCAGCCGCCGCCTCGCCCGCCTTCGAACTCGCCCAGGTCAACATCTCCCGCCTCAAGTTCCCGCTGGACTCACCGGAGTTGAAGGACTTCGTGGACGCCCTCGATCCCGTCAACGCCGACGCGGAAGCCGCGGACGGCTATGTGTGGCGGCTCCAGTCGGAGGAGGGCAACGCCACCGACGTCCCGGTCTTCGGCGACGACTGGCTGATCGTCAACCTGACGATGTGGCGGGACGCGAACGCCCTGACCACGTACATGTACCAGGGCCGCCACCGCGAGATGCTCGCCCGCCGGCGCGAGTGGTTCGACCGGGTCCAGGAGGCGATGACGGCCCTGTGGTGGGTGCCCGCGGGCCACCGCCCGACCGTCGCCGAGGCCGAGGCCCGCCTCCTGCACCTGCGCACGCACGGCCCGACGCCGTACGCCTTCACCCTGCGGACGTCCTTCCCCGCGCAGGGCGCGGAGCCGGTCGCCTTCGAGGTGCCCGAGGATCTGGGGTGCTCGGTCTAGGGCGTGTCTCGAAAGTAGCGTCGCCTGCCCGAAGGGCAGGCCGGGCGGCGTCCGGTGCGTGCGATCGCAAGGCGGAGGATCATCCCGATACTGGTTGTATCGGGATGATCCCGACAACGCGGCGAGCGTGCGTGCCAGGCGTCGCCCAGCAGGCGGGACTTTCGAAACAGCCCTAGGGCCCTGCCGCCGCTACGGCAGCCTCAGCCGGACCGGGCGGGGTGGGGCGTCCGTGGCCGCGGTCCATCTCGTTGCCCGCGGCAGCGCAGGGCGCCGCGTACGCATGCGCGTCCGCGGACTCACGAAGACCGGACTCCCGTCGATCAGCTCCGTATGCGGAGGGAGATCGGGGAGACCTTCGAGATCGTCCGCCGTCCAGCCCTCGGCGGGCGGGGCCACTCACCGTCCTCGTCCAGCCCGTGCTCACGTGCGGCGCCCATGGTCACTGCCCTATCGGAAGCCTGGCGGACGCGGTCGGCCCACCCAGCTGACCCGGCGATCGGCCGCGCCATCGAACGCGTGCGGCGCAATCCGTTGACGCACAGGGATTGACGAGCTTGCTGACAGGCAGTCTCATAAGAGGCGTTGGACGAGCGAACCACCGGTAACCCCCGCACGACCCGAACGCGACCCGTACACGCCCCCGCACGACGAGGTGGATCAGTCATGACGACCCTGACGGAAGCCGACGCGCTGGACGGCCTGCGCGACGCGCTCGGGCTGCTCAAGGACCGGGAGCAGGTGGCCGAGCGGCTGCTCGCCTCTTCCGCCAAGCACTCCTTCGACCCGGACTCCGAACTCGACTGGGACGCGCCCTTCGAGGAGGGCAAGTGGTTCTGGCCGCCGGAGCTGGTGTCGCTGTACGACACACCGCTGTGGAAGAGGATGGGCGAGGAGCAGCGCATCCTGCTGTCCCAGCACGAGGCCGCCGCCCTCGCCTCGCTCGGCATCTGGTTCGAGATCATCCTCATGCAGCTGCTGTGCCGGCACATCTACGACAAGGCGGCGACGAGCGCGCACGTGCGGTACGCGCTCACCGAGATCGAGGACGAGTGCCGGCACTCGAAGATGTTCGCCCGGCTGATCGCGCAGGGCGGCACCCCCTGGTACCCGGTGAGCCGCGCCCACCAGCACCTCGGCCGTCTGTTCAAGACGATCTCCACCACGCCCGGCTCCTTCACGGCCACGCTGCTCGGCGAGGAGGTCCTCGACTGGATGCAGCGGCTGACCTTCCCCGACGAGCGGGTCCAGACGCTGATCCGGGGCGTCACCCGCATCCACGTGGTGGAGGAGGCCCGGCACGTGCGGTACGCCCGCGAGGAGCTGCGCCGGCAGATGGTGACCGCCCCGAGGTGGTCGCAGGAGTTCACGCGGGTGACCTCCGGCGAGTTCGCCCGGGTGTTCTCGGTGGCCTTCGTGAACCCGGACGTCTACACCAACGTCGGCCTGGACAAACGGGAGGCGCTCGCCCAGGTCAAGGCCAGCGGCCACCGCCGCGAGGTCATGCAGACCGGCTCGAAGCGCCTGACGGACTTCCTCGACGACATCGGCGTGCTGCGCGGGGTGGGCCGGCGGCTGTGGAAGTCCTCCGGCCTGCTGGCCTAGGCACGCACAGGCAGGCCGAAGGAGGCACGGGCGGGCACGGGCGGGCACGGGCGCGGGGCGGGCGATTACGCTGCACGTCATGAGTCCCGCCGCCCCCGCCTACCGTCGCCTCAGTGTCGAGGAGCGCCGCAGCCAGCTGCTGGAGGCGGCCCTGTCGCTGTTCGCGCACCGCGTCCCCGAGGACGTCTCGCTGGACGACGTGGCCGAGGCCGCCGGGGTCTCCCGGCCTCTGGTGTACCGGTACTTCCCCGGCGGCAAACAGCAGCTGTACGAGGCCGCGCTGCGCACCGCCGCCGACGAACTCCGGCACTGCTTCGACGAGCCCCACGAGGGCCCGCCGTTCCCCCGGCTGGCCCGCGCCCTGGACCGCTACCTCACCTTCGTCGCCCGGCACGACGCCGGCTTCAGCGCCCTCCTCCAGGGCGGCAGCGTCGTCGAGACCTCCCGGACGACCGCCATCGTGGACGGCGTACGGCGGGCCGCGGCCGAGCACATCTACAGCCACCTTGGCGTGGCCGAGCCCGGACCGCGGCTGCGGATGACCGTCCGGATGTGGATCACCGCAGTGGAAGCGGCCTCGCTGATCTGGCTCGACGAGGACAAGCAGCCGCCCGCCGAGGAGCTGCGGGACTGGCTGGTGGACCAGTTCGTCGCCGTCCTCTCGGTGACCGCGGCGCGCGACGCCCAGACCGCCGAGCTGGTCCGTGGTGCGCTCGCGGCGGAGACCTGATCGACACTGGTGGCGTGAAGAGCGAAGACACCCCCTTCGAGGGCGGCCCGATGGACGGCCGTGTCCTCCCCGTACTGCTGGGCCCGACCGGTCACCCGCCGAAGACGTACCGCATCCCGGTGCCGGACGCGGCCGGCGGCCCGCCCTCCGTCCTGGTCTACCGCCGCGTCCCGCGCGGGCACGGCGGGAAGCTCGGTCTGCAACGGGGCTGGAAGTACGCGTACGACCCCGAGGGCAAGAAGGACAGCCGGCTGAAGTGGCCGTGGTCGAAGCCGGACACCGGTCCCGGTGCCACGCCGGACGGCAAGCGGGACGACGCCGACGGGTGACGTCGTTGGGCCGAACCGCTCACACCCGGCGCGCGCAGTCCTCCCGCACAC
The DNA here is from genome assembly GCF_033794725.1 of Streptomyces sp. ID05-39B. Lineage (NCBI taxonomy): Bacteria > Bacillati > Actinomycetota > Actinomycetes > Kitasatosporales > Streptomycetaceae > Streptomyces > Streptomyces sp. ID05-39B. The sequence continues at coordinate 9,710 of NZ_JARGEF010000127.1, forward strand.
CTGATGCTCGCCGTGCGGGGCGGAGGGGCCGCCCCCGCACCGGAGGTGATGACGTGTCAGGAAGGCTGCCGGGCTTGCTGGGCATGGTCTGTACGACGGCGCTGGCCGCGCAGGCCCTGCTGACCCCCGGGACCGCCGCGGCCGAACCGCCGGCGTCCGGCGAGCGGCCGGTGGCCGCACTGCTGACGGATCTTCAGAAGCTGTACCGGCAGGCCGAGCAGGCCACCGAGACCTACAACGCGACCGAGGAGAAGCTGAAGGAACGCCGGGCCGAGGCCGAGCGCCTCACCGCCGCCCTGGCCAGGACCCGTCTCTCCCTCCAGGAGAGCCGGGGCGCGGCCGGCCGGCTGGCCCGCCAGCAGTACCAGACCAGCACCGACATCTCCCCCTACCTGCGGCTGCTGCTCGCCCGCGACCCGCAGCACGCCCTCGACCAGGGCCAGGTGATCGGCCGGCTGGCGCGCGAGCGCGTGGAGACGGTGGGGCGGCTGGAGGGCAGCGAACGCAAGGCCGACGGCCTGGCCCGCCGCGCCCGCGCCGCCCTCGACGAGCAACTCACCCTCACCGAACGCAGGAAGAAGGAACGCGACGCCGTACGCCGCCGGCTGGACGACGTGGAGAAACTCCTCGCCTCCCTCACTCCCGACCAGCTCACGGCCCTCGCCCGCCTCGAACGCGACGGCGTCGCCGAGGCCCAGGAGAAGATCATGGACTCGGGAGTGCTGAGCGACGACCGCAATCCGTCGACGCAGGGCGACCGGGCGGTGCGCTACGCCGTACGCCAACTCGGCAAACCGTACGAGTGGGGAGCCGAGGGCCCGAAGTCCTACGACTGCTCGGGCCTGACCTCCGAGGCCTGGCGGGCCGCCGGCTCCCCCATCCCCCGCACCAGCCAGGAACAGTGGGCCGAGCTGAAGCACATCCCCCTGACCGAACTACGTCCCGGCGACCTCGTCATCTACTTCCCCGAGGCCACTCACGTGGCGATCTACCTGGGCGAGGGCAGTGTGGTCCAGGCGCCGAGAGCCGGCGAGGAGATCAAGGTCTCCCCGATCGCCGCCAACCCGATCCTCGGAGCCGTACGCCCGGACCCGTCACGGCCGGCGAAGCTCTAGGCTCCGGCCACCGAACCCAGGTACGCCGCCGTTTTGTCCGGCTCGTAGAAGAAGTTCTCGAAGTCGGCGGGGTCGTTGAAGCCGTTGGCGAAGCGGTCGGCCACCGGCTGGAGCCGGCCGGCCGCGCCGATGAGGTTGAGGATGTGCTCCGGCGGCGGGGACAGCATCGCGTTCGTCCACTTGGTGACGTGCTGGGCCGTGTCCCAGTAGCGGTCGAAGGTCGCCCGCATCCACGCCTCGTCGAACTCCTTCTCGCCCTGTTCGAGGATCGAGGCGAGGTAGGAGGCCGCACACTTGGACGCGGAGTTGGAGCCCTGGCCGGTGATCGGGTCGTTGGCCACGACCACGTCGGCGACGCCGAGCACGAGGCCACCGCCGGGCAGCCGGCCGACGGGGTTGCGGACGGTCGGGGCGTAGCGGCCGGCGAGCGTGCCGCCGGCGTCGGTCAGTTCGACCTTGGTGGCCCGCGCGTACTCCCAGGGGAGGAACGTCTCCATGAGTTCGAGCGTCAGGGCGAGGTGCTCGGCCGGGTCCTTGACGCCGTTGAAGACGTCCAGCGGGCCGCCGGGGATGCCCTCCCAGAACAGGATGTCGGCGCGGCCGGAGGTGGTGAACGTCGGCATGATGAACATCTCGCCGACGCCCGGCACCAGGTTGCAGCGGACGGCCTCCATGTCCGGGTGCTCCGGGCGGGGGCCGAGGCCGTGGACGTACGCCACCGCGAGGGCGCGCTGCGGCTCGCTGTACGGGGAGCGGGAGGCGTCGCGGCCGAACATCTGCACCAGCTCGCCCTTGCCCGCGGAGACGAGGACGAGGTCGTAGGCGCGGGAGAAGTAGTCGAGGTCGGAGACCGCCGCGCCGTGGATCACCAGCTGGCCGCCGCGCTGTGCGAACGTCTCCATCCAGCCGGCCATCTTCACGCGCTGGTCGACGGACTGCGCGTAGCCGTCGAGGCTGCCCACCCAGTCGATGGCGCGCTGGGCCGGGCCGGGGTCGTGCGAGCCGGGGGCCGCCACCGAGACGCCGAGTCCCTCGATCTTGGGGGCCTGCTGCTCCCAGAAGTTCAGCTGGAGGTCGCGCTCGTGCTGAAGGGCGGTGTGGAACATGCACTGCGTCGACATCACCCGGCCGGCGCGGATCTCGTCCGCGGTCCGGTTGGACATCAGGGTGACCTCGTACCCGTGCGACTGGAGGCCGAGGGCGAGCTGGAGACCGGACTGGCCGGCTCCGACGACGAGTATCTTCCGCATGCGGGGCTGTCTCCTACTCGGGGGTTTCGTCGAGCGCGTGGCCCACCAGGGCCAGGAGGGTCTCGATCACGGAGATCCGGCGACGCGCATCCATGATCATGACAGGTATGTGGGCCGGGACGGTGAGCGCCTCCCGTACGTCCTCCGGCTCGAACCGCTCGCTGTCGTCGAAGTGGTTGACGGCCACGACGTACGGCAGCCCGCAGCTCTCGAAGTAGTCGAGCGCGGGGAAGCAGTCCTTGAGCCGGCGGGTGTCGGCGAGGACGACGGCGCCGATCGCGCCGCGCACCAGGTCGTCCCACATGAACCAGAACCGCTGCTGGCCCGGCGTGCCGAACAGGTAGAGCACCAGGTCGTCGTCGAGCGTGAGGCGGCCGTAGTCCATGGCGACCGTGGTGGTGACCTTGTCCGGGGTGCCGGTCAGGTCGTCGGTCTCCTCGCTGGCCTCGGTCATCAGCGCCTCGGTCTGGAGGGGCGTGATCTCCGAGACGGTGCCGACGAGGGTGGTCTTGCCGACGCCGAAGCCGCCGGCGATCACGATCTTCGTGGCGACGGGGGCCCGGGTACGGTCCGTCTGCCAGGACTTCAGCTCCTCGTCCGGCTCGTCGAGGAGTGGGGAGACACCGAACGGGATGTCGGCGTCAGAGACGACGGAGTCCACTCAGCACCCTTTCCAGCAGAGCGCGGTCGGGACGGCCCGAACCGTGACCGGTCCCGGTGCCGTACACACGGATCTTTCCCTGGTCCGCGAGATCGCTGAGGAGTACCCGGACCACACCGAGCGGCATCCTCAGCAAAGCGGCGATCTCGGCCACCGTGCGCATCCGGCGGCACAGTTCGACGATGGCCCACATCTCCGGCATCACCCGGGTGGAGAGGGAACCGTTCGTCAGTTCCTTGCGCTCCTCGGGCGCCCCGAGTTCGCCCGTGGTCGCCACGAACGTCTCGACGAGGAGGACGTGACCGAAGCGGGTACGGCCGCCGGTCAGCGAGTAGGGACGGACGCGGGCCGGCATGGGGGTCCCCCCGCTGGAGCGGAGCCGAGAGTGGGGGAGGTCGCCGCCCCGCACGGGGAGCTGCTGCCTGCGGTTCTTCGGCGCCGTACTCATCGGCTGCTCCCTGCGGTCTCCGATTCCAGGGATTTGCGCAGCTCGGTGCGGAGTTCGGGGGTCAGGACGTGTCCGGCCCTGCCCACGAACAGCGCCATGTGGTAGGCCACCACGTTCATGTCGCAGTCGGCGGAGCCGTGCACACCGAGCAGCGAGCCGTCACTGATCGACATCACGAAGAGGCTGCCCTCGTCCATGGCGACCATCGTGTGCTTCACACCGCCGAACTCCATGAGCTTGGCGGCGCCGATGGTGAGGCTGCCGATGCCGGACACGATGGCGGCCAGATCGGCGGCGGAACCGCGCGGGCCGGCGGGTTTGGCTTCCACGGACCGGCGGGCCGCGTCATTGCGGCCAGGGTCCGAGGAGAGCAGGAGGAGACCGTCGGAGGAGACGACGGCGACGGACTGGATGCCCGGGACTTCCTCCACCAGGTTGGTCAACAACCAGTGCAGGTTACGGGCTTCACTGCTCAGACCGAAGGTACTGGGCGCGGTCAACTGCTTGCCTCCTCCACTGTGCCCCCCGTGTCTTGTGCGGCGTGTGCGTGTGCTTCTTGGGGTGAGGGGACCTTGCTCTGGCCCGTCTGCTCGGCGATCTCCGCCTCCACGTCGCGGTAGCCGGCCTCCGCCCCCCGGCGGAAGCCACCGAGGCGGCGGCGGAGGGCGTCGGCGTCCACGGATCCGCTCCGCCGGCGGGGGGCCGGGGTGGATGAGGTCAGTCTGGGGGTGCGCTTGGGGAGCCCTTTGTCGGTGACGATCTCCTCCGAGGCGTCGGGGGTGCGGGTGTGCTCCGCGTCGTCCTCGGCCTCCTCCTCAGCGCCTGCGGGCGCTGAGGCCGGGGCGGCGGCTTCGGTGGCCGCCGTCTCGTGTCCCGCGTCCGGCTCCGGGGCCGTTGCCGGTGCCGGCTGTTCCAGCTGCGCTTCCGGCTCCGCCTCCGCCGGAATCAGGAGTTCCATCGTCGTCTCGGCCGGAGTCTCCGGTTCCGCCGCCTGTACGGCCCGCTCGGCGGCCTCGACCAGGGGGTCGCCGCCGGGTTTCGGGCGGCCGGGCAGGACGTTGGAGTTGGCCTCCGCGTCCGCGCCGGGGAGCGAGAAGGTGAGCGTGCCGGAGGCCGGGGCGGACGCGGGGACCGCGGCGGCCGGCGAGGTGGCGAGCAGGGGCGTCGGGAGGACGACGACGGCCGCGATCCCGCCCTGCTTCTGCTCGCGCAGCTGCACACGCACGCCGTGCCGGTGGGCGAGCCGCGCCACGACGTAGAGGCCGAGGCCGAGACCCTCCTCGTCCTCCTGCTCGTACGGCGTGTCCGGGGCGAACGCGGTGAGGCGGGCGTTGAGGCCGGTCAGACGCTCCTCGGTCATGCCGATGCCCTCGTCCTGGACGGAGAGCATGACCTCGCCGTTCTCCAGGAGCCAGCCGGAGACCTCGACGGGCAGGTCCGGCGGGGAGAACGAGGTGGCGTTCTCCAGAAGTTCGGCCAGGAGGTGGCTCAGGTCGTCGGCGGCGAAGCCGGCCACGTGCGCGTGCGGGGGCAGCGCGGAGATGCGTACGCGCTCGTAGCGCTCGATCTCGCTGACCGCGGCGCGCACGACGTCGACCAGCGGGATGGGGCCGGCGTGCTGCTGGACGTGTTCTGTGCCGGCCAGGACCAGGAGGTTCTCGCTGTGCCGGCGCATGACGGTGGCGAAGTGGTCGAGCTTGAAGAGGGTGGCCAGCCGGTCGGGGTCCTGCTCGCGCTCCTCCAGGCCCTCGATGACCGCGAGCTGGCGTTCGACGAGGCCCAGGGTACGCAGCGAGAGGTTGACGAAGGTGCCGCCGATGCTGCCGCGCAGCCGTTCCAGCTGGGCGGCGGAGTCGGCGAGTTCGGAGCGCAGTTCCTCGCGGGCGTCGGCCATCCGCTGGCGCTGTCCGACGAGGTGCTTGCGGTCGGACTCCAGGGTGGTGACGCGCTCGTGGAGCGCGGCGGCGTGCTCGTGCAGGGCGTTCACGGAGCGGACGACCTGGGCGAACTCGTCGTTGCGGCCGGTGAACCGGACGGGCTCCTCCGCCGCCGGGTTCTCGGCGCCGGCCAGCCGGGCGGAGCCGATGCGCAGGACGGCCAGCGGGCGGGTGAGGCTGCGGGCCATGGCGGTGGCGATGCCTATGGCCAGCAGGATCAGCGCGCCGAGCAGGGCGATGCGGATCTCCAGCGCGGTGACGTCGTCGTCGCGCAGCTGGGCGAGGTCCTTGGTGCGGCGGTCGTAGAGGGAGGACTCGGCGCCGCGCATCAGCTCGACGCGGGCGGCCAGCGCGGCGTCGAGCTTCTTGGTGCTGGTGCCGAGGTCGTCGTCGCTCAGTTCCGGCTGGTCGGTGAGGGACGCCAGGTATTTCTCGGCGCTCTCGACGTCGCCGCCGGTGACCGTGGAGTCGTAGGAGTCGACGGCGGCCTCGGGCGCGTTCTCCCGGAAGGCGCCCAGAGAGACGTCGGAGCGCAGGCGGGCCTGCTGGGCGGCGGCCGTCAGGGCGTCGCGCCGTTCCGTGTCGGCGTCGGAGGAGACCTTCTCGGTGGAGGTCTCGCCGGTGACGGGGTCGTAGACGCTCTCGGTGGAGGTCGGCACGTTCAGCGCGGCGAGCAGCAGTCCGCGGGTCGCGGCGGCCTGCTGGACGGCGGTGTCCAGTTCGGCCAGGGCGTACGCGCCGGAGCCCGCGCGGGGCGGCATCTGCTCGGCGAGCAGCTCGGCCAGGCCGTGCAGCGCGGTGATGGCCTCGGAGTAGGCCTGGTGGGCCTGGAGCGCGGTGCTCCGGCCGGTGAGGGCCTCCTGGCGCACGGTCGCGATGCCCTCGAGGTCCTTGCGGAGCGCGGTGGGCGTGTCGGTGTCGGCGGTCAGCTCGCGCACCTGCCGGTCCACGCGGGCGCTGCCCTCCGGGGAGGGCGCTCTGGCCTTGGTCCGGCCGGCCGCGACGTAGACGGTGACCTCGTCGCGTTCGTCGGCGAGTGCCTGGGCGAGCGCGAGCGCGTCCTGGGTCTGCTCGGCGAGGGTGACCAGGTCCTGGGAGTCCTTCAACTGCCCGGAGGCGTCGAGGACGGAGGGCGCGCCCGCGACGGCGATGGTGGCGGCGACGACTGCCACCGCGACGATCAGCCGGTTGCGTACGTGGGTGGGGCGGCCCTTGCCGACAGGGGTGCGCTCCGCGCCCCCCTCGGAGGCCGTCCTGCTGCCTGGGCGCCGAGGCCGCGTCTTCTGCACCGGTGCTCGCATTCCTGACTCGTTTACCCATGGGCCGGATGACACACCGTCAACTGACGTGTCCTGTCCGGTACGGTTCCCGACCCTCCCAGTGCCGGTGGGCAGGGGTCGCGCATCGCATGCCCCGCCACCCGAAGGAGTGAACATCGGAGGAGAGTTGGCGGGCAAGTTTCTCCGGTGCGGGCGACGGCCGTACCCGGTGGGCCGGTTGGACGTGAGCGGCAGCCTTTGGCAGTATTCGCCGCCACGTCTTCCCGGAGCGCTTCATTCCCGCCCAAAACAGGCGTCTGACCTGCGCGGGTGCACCGCCCCGGCGAATGTCGCCGGCCTTTCGCGGAGGGCGTGAAGGGGTCGTGCAGACTGGCTGGATGCGTACGGAACTTGTGTCGGAGCCCGGTGATCGCGGCCGGCCCAACGAGGACTTCGCGAGTGTCGGACTTCCCGCCTCCGGACAGGGCGGTTCGCTGGTTCTCCTGGACGGGGTGACGCCGCCCCCGCACGGCTCGGGCTGCCTGCATTCGGTTCCGTGGTTCACGGCACGGCTGGGCGGCGCCCTGACCGAACTGACCGTTTCCCTCCCGGATGTTCCCCTGGCCGAGACGCTGAGCCGCGCCCTCACCCGTACCGCCGAGGCGCACGCCGGAACCTGTGACCTTTCTCACCCGCGCACCCCGCAGGCAACCGTGGTCGTGGCCCGCTGGTCGCCGGAGACGGTCGACTACCTGGTGCTGTCCGACTCGGCTCTCCTGCTGGCATCCCCGGACGGCACGGTCACGGCGGTGCGCGACGACCGCCTCGACCTCGTGCCGCGGGCCCTGCTCGCCAGCGCGGAGATCTGCGACTCCCGCGCCCGCAACAGGGAAGGCGGTTTCTTCACGGCCGCCGCGGACCCGTCGGTGGCGGCCCGCGCGGTGACCGGCTCCGTCCCGCGCGGGAGCGTGGCCTCCCTGGCCGCCCTGAGCGACGGGGTCACCCGCTGGGTGGAGACGTTCCGCGAGGGTGACTGGACGGACCTGTTCGCCTTCGTCGCCGGGCAGGGTGCGCGGGCGGTGGTGGAGCGGGTCCGGGAGCTGGAACGGGGGGACGCGGAGCGGGTGTTCCTGGGGCGGGCCAAGACGCACGACGACGCCACGGCCGTGTACGTGGAGCTGTGAGCCCCGGTCCGGGGGCCGCCCGCGCCTACTTGGCCATTCCCTGGTTCAGCTCGTGCAGCAGCCGGGCCAGTTCAAAGACCTCGCCGCGGTCCCAGTGGGCGAGCTGGCTGACGTACCGGGCGCGGCGCGCCTCGCGGACGCGGCCGACCCGGGTGCGGCCCTCCTCGGTCAGGTCGACCAGCCAGGCGCGCCCGTCGGCCGGGTCGGGTTCGCGGGCGATGAGTCCGAGCTGTTCCAGGGCGCGCAGCTGGCGGGACATGGTCGCCTTGCCGACGCCGATGTAGGCGGCCAGCTCGGTCGCGCGCTGGCGGCCCAGCTCCTCCAGCCGGACGAGGAGGCCGTAGGCGGCGGACTCCAGATCGGGATGGACCTCGCGGGCCATCTCGCCCTGGTTGGCGCGGGCCCGGCGCAGCAGCACCGTCAGCTCCCGCTCCAGGGAGAGGAACTCCCGGTCCACACCGCTCGGCGAGGCCGGGGATCCGCTCCCGCGTCCTTCGCCGTTTCCGTCCTCGTGCACGTCAGCACTCCTGATCCGGTTTTCCCGCGCTGGACGTTCTTCGCCCGTTCACGCCATGGCCGCAGCTCCTCAAGTATTTCGCAGCCCCGGACCTCCGGCGGCTTCCGGGGCGCCTTCCCCGGCCCGCGTTCTCCGTGCGCGCGGTCCGGTGCCGCTGAGGCGCGCGGCCGCGCGCGGGGGAAGGCCCGGGTCTCCCTCACGAGAACCCGGGCCTTCCGCCGTCCGGCGGCGTCCGTCACGCCGCCACCGGAACCTCCGGCGCGGCCCCGTTCGTCGCCGGGGACAGCGCCAGCTCCAGGACCTGGCGGACGTCCGTGACGGCGTGGACGTCGAGCTTGTCCAGCACCTCCGCCGGGACGTCGTCCAGGTCGGCCTCGTTGCGCTTGGGGATGACGACGGTCGTCACGCCCGCCCGGTGCGCGGCGAGCAGCTTCTGCTTCACCCCGCCGATGGGCAGGACACGGCCGGTCAGGGAGACCTCGCCGGTCATCGCCACGTCGGTGCGGACGAGCCGTCCGCTCAGCAGCGACGCCAGGGCGGTCGTCATCGTGACGCCCGCGCTCGGGCCGTCCTTGGGCACCGCGCCCGCCGGGAAGTGGATGTGCACGCCCCGGTCCTTCAGGTCGGCGACCGGCAGTTCCAGTTCGGCGCCGTGGGAGCGCAGGAAGCTCAGCGCGATCTGCGCCGACTCCTTCATCACGTCACCGAGCTGACCGGTCAGGGTCAGTCCCGCGGCGCCCGTCTCCGGGTCGGCGAGGGACGCCTCGACGAACAGGACGTCACCGCCGGCGCCGGTGACCGCGAGCCCGGTCGCGACACCCGGTACGGCCGTGCGCCGCTCGGCCGGGTCCTGGGCGGACTCGGGCACGTGGTGCGGGCGGCCGATCAGGTCCCGCAGGTGTTCCTCTCGGACGGTGAACGGCAGCTCCCGCTCGGCCAGTTCGTGCTGGGCGGCGATCTTGCGCAGGAGCCGGGCGATGGACCGCTCCAGGGTGCGCACGCCGGCCTCGCGCGTGTACTCGCCGGCCAGCTTGCGCAGCGCGCTCTCGTCGAGGGTCACCTCGTCCTTGGCGAGCCCCGCCCGCTCCAGCTGGCGCGGGAGCAGGTGGTCACGGGCGATGACGACCTTCTCGTCCTCGGTGTAGCCGTCGAGGCGGACCAGCTCCATCCGGTCGAGCAGGGCCTCCGGGATGGCCTCCAGGACGTTGGCCGTGGCGAGGAAGACGACGTCGCTCAGGTCCAGTTCCACCTCCAGGTAGTGGTCCCGGAAGGTGTGGTTCTGCGCCGGGTCCAGCACCTCCAGCAGGGCCGCCGCCGGGTCGCCCCGGAAGTCGGAGCCGACCTTGTCGATCTCGTCGAGCAGGACCACCGGGTTCATGGCCCCGGCCTCCTTGATCGCCCGCACGATCCGGCCGGGCAGCGCGCCGACGTACGTACGGCGGTGGCCGCGGATCTCCGCCTCGTCGCGCACGCCGCCGAGGGCGACGCGGACGAACTTGCGGCCCATGGCGTGGGCGACGGACTCGCCGAGGCTGGTCTTGCCGACGCCGGGCGGGCCGACGAGCGCGAGCACGGCACCGCCGCGCCGCCCGCCGACGACGCCGAGACCCCGGTCGCTGCGGCGCTTGCGCACCGCGAGGTACTCGGTGATCCGCTCCTTCACGTCGTCCAGGCCGGCGTGCTCGGCGTCCAGGATCGCCTTGGCGCCCCGGATGTCGTAGACGTCCTCGGTCCGCTCGCTCCACGGGAGTTCGAGGACGGTGTCCAGCCAGGTGCGGATCCAGGAGCCCTCGGGGGACTGGTCGCTGGACCGCTCCAGCTTGTCGACCTCCTTGAGGGCTGCCTCGCGGACCTTCTCGGGCAGGTCGGCGGCCTCGACACGCGCGCGGTAGTCGTCGGACTCCTCGCCCTGCTCCTCGCCGTTGAGGTCGCGCAGTTCCTTGCGGACGGCGTCCAGCTGGCGGCGGAGCAGGAACTCGCGCTGCTGCTTGTCGACGCCCTCCTGGACGTCCTTGGCGATGGTCTCGGCGACGTCCTGTTCGGCGAGGTGGTCGCGCAGTTGCCGGGTGGCGGCCTTGAGCCGGGCGACCGGGTCGGCGGTCTCCAGCAGTTCCACCTTCTGCGCGGTGGTCAGGAAGGGCGAGTAGCCGGAGTTGTCGGCGAGGGCGGAGACGTCCTCGATGGCCTGGACCCGGTCGACGACCTGCCAGGCGCCGCGCTTGCGCAGCCAGGCGGTGGCGAGTGCCTTGTACTCCTTGACGAGCTCGGTGACATGGCCGGGCAGGGGATCGGGCGCGCTCTCGTCGATCCTCGTCCCCTCGACCCACAGCGCGGCACCGGGGCCGGTGGTGCCGGCGCCGATCTTCACGCGGCCACGGCCGCGGATGAGGGCGCCCGGATCGCCGTCGGCCAGCCGGCCGACCTGCTCGACCGTGCCCAGCACGCCGGTGCTCGCGTACGCCCCGTCGATGCGGGGGACCAGGAGGACCCGGGGCTTGCCGGGCTCGGACCGGGTGGCGGCCTGCGCGGCCTCTACCGCGGCGCGTACGTCGTTGTCGTTGAGGTCGAGCGGAACCACCATCCCGGGCAGCACGACCTCGTCGTCGAGCGGCAGCACGGGCAGGGTGAGCGGTGTGGACGGCGCGGACTCAGCAGCCATGATCTCCCCTTAGGCAGTCAAGTTGAGTTATGCCGACTCAATGCACGTGAGCCTCGCGTTGTTCCCCGACCCGGCCGCCGTTCGCTGTCAGCGATCACATCTGCCGCCACCGACGTACCGCCGCATAGAGTTCCCGTAACAGGCAGATAGCCGTAGAGACCATTACGGGAGACTTCGTGGACGGCGTCGTACGGGCGTGGGTGGACGGCTGGGTCCTGTCGCGCGGGGCCGCGCCGCCGGTGCGGGAGCCGTGGGGCTTCACGGTGGACGTGGGGCAGTCGGCGCACGTGTCCCGGCATGTCCTGGCGGCGGTCGGTGACGGCGTCGAGGAGGAGACCGTGCGCAAGGTCGCGCACGGCGTGACCGCGACCGGCGTGTGGGTGAAGGTGTTCCAGCACCCCGCGCTGGTCGGAGGCTGGCTCGGGGAGGGCTGGTGGGTGGATCCGGAGCCGGGCTGGCTGATGACGGTTGCGCTGCCGGCCCGGGCGGGGCACACGCGCGTGCCCGACGGCTACCGCCTGCGGCGCTGGACGCGCGGCGGCGTCACCCGCCTCCTGGTCACCACCCCCGACGGCTCCTTCGCGGCCCGCGGCCAGGTCGCACCGACCGGCGCCACCGCGGTCTTCGACCAGATCGAGACCGCGCCCGAGCACCAGCGCCGCGGCCTGGGCAGCCTGGTCATGCGCACCCTGGCGGAGACGGCCGCGTCCGAGGGCGCGGAGACGGGCGTCCTGGCCGGCACCCCGGCGGGCCGGGCCCTGTACGAGTCACTGGACTGGACGGTGACAGCACCGCTGACCAGCGCGAAGTTCACGGGCGACGGCCGGGGCACGGACTAGCCGGTCAGCCGCTCGTCCCGGTGGCCTCCGCCGCTGACCGTCGCCGTACCCACGGCCATGTCCCGACGCCGATCGCCAGGGCCATCAGGTGGCCCCAGTTGCTCAGCGGGTCGGTCAGCGCGAGGAGGTCCTGGAGGAGCAGTCCGCCGAACACCGCTAGCAGCGCCCGGCGCAGCCAGGGCGTCAGCAGGCCGGCCAGCGCGCCGACGCTCGCGGCGACGCCGAAGCTGATGCCGTAGTCGAGGCGGTGCAGCGAGCTGTCCGGGAGATGGCCCACGAGGACGGCCAGGCCGACGGGGATCTCGGTCGCCAGGGTGGCCAGCACATGCCCGAGCAGGAAGACGCCGGCCGCGCGGACGCCGCCGACGCGCCGTTCCAGCGCGGTGAGGACCAGCAGGAAACCGAGCACGAACGGCGACGCGATCCCGCCGGCCACCCACAGCGCGCTCGCCGCCAGCACCGGTACCGGGGCGCTCAGCAGATGCGTCACATCGGTGCTGGAGTTCTCGTGCAGGACACGCACGAGAGCGGTGTCCGCGTGGGCGGTGACGTACGAGGTGAAGGCCAGGACGACGGCGTAGAAGAAGGTGAAGGGGGTGCCGGTGGGGGTGGGCAGCAGGTGCCAGGGGCGCAGCCGATGGCCCTGGGGCCCGGGTCCTGACGGGATCACCGGGGCGGGGCCCGGTG
>NZ_JARGEF010000128.1:0-22090 GCF_033794725.1 Streptomyces sp. ID05-39B
CCTCCACGGTCCGGGAGGCGGTCGCCGGGCGACGGGCCCATGCCGCCTCCCCCACCTCCTCCGCCGGCACCCCCGGACAGGCCCAGCGGGGGCCGGTGAGTCACGGAAGCGTGCGGTAGAGGCAGGCGAGCACGGTGAGTGCGATGGCCGCGGCCATCGGCCCGAGCAGGGCGAACCGGGCGGCTCGGGCGAGACGGCGGACGCCGGGGGCGAAGTACACGGGGGTCAGCAGGACCGCGATGCTCCCGACCTGGAACATGGCCAATCGCGCTCCCGCAACCTGTGCCGTCATCGGCTGTGCCCAGGCGGCGGCGAAGAGAGTCAGGACAAGGACGGGACCGAACGCGATCAGCGCCGCTCCGCTCCAGAACAGCACGGCAAGGGGGAGGCACGCGGGCCGATCGCCGAGGTCGCGGGGCTTGACGTTCCGTTGTACGTTCACGGATCCAGCCTGCGGTCGGCGCCCGGACGGCGGCATGAGTGCGGCTACTCATCCGGGCCGTGCATGCTGCCTACCGCCGTTCCCCGACGCGCCGGCCTCGCGCGGGGCACCCGCCGTCCCGTGTCCGTCAGGCGGACCTCTGCGGCGGCAGGCACTGGGTGCCGGATACGGTGGGTACACCATGAGCGCTTCGCAGACCTCGCCGTTCTCGCCCTCCGATGTCCCGACTCTCCTCGTCAAGATCTTCGGCAAGGACAGGCCGGGAATCACGGCCGGCCTCTTCGACACCCTCGCCGCCTACTCCGTCGACGTGGTCGACATCGAGCAGGTCGTCACCCGTGGCCGCATGGTGCTGTGCGCGCTCGTGACCGAGCCGCCGCGCGGGCTGGAGGGGGACCTGCGGTCGACCGTCCACAGCTGGGCGGAGTCGATGAAGATGCAGGCGGAGATCATCTCCGGCCTCGGTGACAACCGGCCGCGTGGCCTCGGACGGTCCCTGGTCACCGTGCTCGGGCATCCGCTCACCGCGGAGGCCACCGCCGCCGTCGCCGCCACGATCACCCAGACCGGCGGCAACATCGACCGTATCTTCCGGCTGGCGAAGTACCCGGTCACCGCCGTGGAGTTCGCGGTCTCCGGGGTGGAGACGGCGCCCCTGCGCACCGCCCTGGTCACCGACGCCGCGGCACTCGGTGTCGACGTCGCCGTGGTGGCCGCGGGCCTGCACCGGCGCGCACAGCGGCTGGTCGTCATGGACGTCGACTCCACGCTCATCCAGGACGAGGTGATCGAACTCTTCGCGGCGCACGCCGGCTGCGAGAAGGAGGTCGCCGAGGTGACGGCGACGGCGATGCGCGGCGAGCTGGACTTCGAGCAGTCGCTGCACGCGCGTGTGGCCCTGCTGGAGGGGCTGGACGTCTCGGTGGTGGACAAGGTGCGCGCGGAGGTACGGCTGACGCCGGGCGCCCGCACGCTGATCCGCACGCTGAAGCGGCTGGGCTACCAGGTGGGCGTCGTCTCCGGCGGCTTCACCCAGGTCACCGACGACCTGAAGGAACGGCTGGGGCTGGACTTCGCGCAGGCCAACACCCTGGAGATCGTCGACGGGAAGCTGACCGGCCGGGTCACCGGGGAGATCGTTGACCGCGCGGGCAAGGCGCGGCTGCTGCGCAGGTTCGCCGCGGAGGCGGGCGTACCGCTGTCGCAGACGGTGGCGATCGGTGACGGTGCCAATGACCTGGACATGCTGAACGCGGCCGGTCTCGGGGTCGCCTTCAACGCCAAGCCGGTGGTGCGCGAGGCCGCGCACACCGCCGTGAACGTGCCGTTCCTGGACACCGTCCTCTATCTGCTGGGCGTCACCCGGGAAGAGGTCGAGGCGGCGGACACGCACGACGACCGGTAGCGGCAGCGGGCTGGTAGCAGCGGCCGGCGGCGACGGAGGGACGCGGGGCCCGGCGTGCTGCCGGGCCTCACGCGTGCCGGGCCCGTGGTTACTCGGACGGCGCCCAGTAGTCGACGAGCGAGGCCGTGCCCGGCTCCAGGGACTTCCAGGAGCCGTCGAAGGTCAGGACGGCGAAGGCGGCGGCGGGGAAGCCGCGGCGGGTCATCCGCTCGCGGGCGTCCTCCTCGGCGGTGCCGGAGAGGATCTCGGCGAGGCCCTCGATGCCGGGGTTGTGGCCGACCAGGACGAGGTTGCGCACATCGTCGGACACCTCGTTGAGCAGGGCGATCAGCTCGCCCGGGGAGGCATCGTAGATTCGCTCCTCGTAGACCGTCTTCGGCCGGTGCGGCAGCTCGTGGACTGCGAGCTTCCACGTCTCGCGAGTGCGGGTCGCGGTGGAGCACAGGGCCAGGTCGACGGCGATGCCGGAGTCGGTCAGCTTGCGTCCGGCGACGGCTGCGTCCTGGCGGCCCCGGTCAGCGAGCGGTCGCTCGTGGTCGGTCACCTGTGGCCAGTCTGCTTTCGCATGCCGGAAGAGGACGATCCTGCGGGGTTCTGCGACGCTCATGACTCCCAGCTTCGCATGAAACAGGCCATCGGGCGCAGGGAGTTGACATGCGCCTTCACCTGGGGTGGGGGTGTGAAGCGTGCGGCCGGGGCGTGATCGACAGGTCCTAACGGGCGACGAGCTGCCATGCGCGGTCCACGAGGTGGGTGATCGCCGGGTCGCCGGAGGCCGCCTGGGCGTCGGACGGGTTCAGTATCAGCATGAGGAGGGCCACGAAGGCCAGGGTCGGCAGGGCCAGCGCCCACCAGGGCAGCCGGGCGCCGACGCCGCCCGGGACGGCCGGGTGGGGCCGGGTGTGCGTAGGGGCCGACATGAGTGCCTCCGCTGGTCTTCGAGGGGTCCGGGCCGCGTCACGCGGCCACATCTCGAAGGTACGGACCCGGCGGCCCCCGGCCCATCCGGTGATCCACCCACTTGACCCTGACCCTCACCCCCTAGGGGACAGGGGGGTTAACCCCACCGTGGGGCGCGATCCCACCGTCCCCGGCCGGGGCGTGCCAGGGGGAGGCGATGCGTCAGGGGGAGGCGATGGTGGCGATGATCCCGATGATCACAAAAATGAGGAGGAACGCGCCGAAGACGAGCAGCATCTTCTTCTGGCCGTTCTCGGGGTTCGGGTCGAGCACTGGCATGCGCCCAGTCTCGCACCCGGCACCCGGTGCGGTGCCCGCGGGGTCAGCGGGACCGGCGGGCCCCGCGGGCTCAAGGGACCGGCGGGCCCCGCGGGACCGACGGACTCCGCGGGACCGACGGACTCCGCGGGACCGACGGACTCGGAGGGACTTGGGCGCTCGTACGGGGACCGCAGCGCTCACAGGGCCCGGCGCGCCGTCAGCGGGTGGCTTCGTCCTCCACCGTGCGGTCGCGGCCGGCGAGAACGCCCACGGCCATCTGCGGGACCATCAGTGCCGCCATCAGCGCGAGGGGCAGGCCCCAGCCGCCGCTGTGCTGGTAGAGGACGCCCACCAGGAGCGGGCCGGGGATCGACAGCAGGTATCCGGCGCTCTGCGCGAAGGCCGACAGCTGGGCCACTCCCCCGCCGGTCCTGGCCCGCATGCCGACCAGGGTGAGGGCCAGCGGGAAGGCGCAGTTGGAGACGCCGAGCAGCAGGGCCCAGGCCCAGGCGCCGGCGGCGGGCGCGAAGTGCAGCCCGGCGTAGCCGACGAGACCGCAGAGTCCGAGGACGACGACGATGGGGCCCTGGTGGGGCAGCCGGGTCGCCACGCGCGGGATGACGAAGGCCAGGGGCACCCCCATCGCCATCGTGACGGCCAGGAGCAGTCCGGCCGTGCTCGCGGGCACGCCCGCGTCGCGGAAGATCTGCGGCATCCAGCCCATGGTGATGTAGGCGGCGGTGGCCTGGAGGCCGAAGAAGACGGCGAGCGCCCAGGCGGTACGGCTGCGGGTGACGCGCAGAACGCCGGGTGCCTCCACGCGCGCGGAGGCCTGCGGGGCGGGCGTCGTGCCCCGCTCTCGGGCCGCCAGCGCCAG
Organism: Streptomyces sp. ID05-39B; assembly: GCF_033794725.1. Taxonomy (NCBI): domain Bacteria; kingdom Bacillati; phylum Actinomycetota; class Actinomycetes; order Kitasatosporales; family Streptomycetaceae; genus Streptomyces; species Streptomyces sp. ID05-39B. The sequence goes on from NZ_JARGEF010000128.1 coordinate 3,946, forward strand.
CCACGGCGCCACGGCCGCTGCCGCCAGGCCCGCCCAGACCACCAGCCCGGTCCGCCAGTCGCCGCCCAGCATGTCGGTCATCGGCACGGTGACCGCCGCGGCGGCCGAGGTGCCCAGGGCGAGGGCCATGGAGTACAGGCCGGTCATGGAGCCGACCCGGTCGGGGAACCAGCGCTTGACGATGACCGGCATCAGGACGTTGCTGACGGCGATGCCCATGAGGGCGAGGGCGCTGGCGGCGAGGAAGCCGGCCGTACCGCCCGCGTACGGCCGTATGAGCAGCCCCGCGGCGATGGCGGCCATGCCCGCGCAGACCACCGCGCCGGCGCCGAAGCGGCGGGCGAGGCGGGGCGCCATGACTCCGAAGACGGCGAAGCAGAGCGGGGGCACGGACGTCAGGAGGCCGGCCACGCTGCCGCTCATGCCGAGGCCGTCGCGGACCTCTTCGAGGAGGGCGCCGAGGCTGGTGATGGCGGGGCGGAGGTTGAGTGCGGCGAGCACGATGCCGACGACGACCAGACGGGTCGCCCACGCGCCCGGGGCGGGCGGCCGGGCCGCCGGGCGGCCCTGGGAGGCCGCGGACTCCCCGGCCGACGGGGGTCCGTCGGTCGCGGGTGCGGTGTCGCGCATGCTCGTGGTGTCCTTGCTCGCCATGCCGCCCATCATAGAATCATGGGATGATTGGTTGTCCATCTCCGGGTACCCGCTGCCGGCCCGGCCCGTGCGAAGGTGTGCCATGCCCCTGAGCCATCCCCGTCGCTCCGCACTGTCCGAGCAGGTCATCGCCGCGCTGCGCACGCAGATCACCTCGGGCGAGTGGCCGGTGGGCTCACGCATCCCGACGGAGCCCGAACTGGTCGAGCAACTGGGCGTCGCCCGCAACACCGTCCGCGAGGCCGTCCGCGCGCTCGCGCACAACGGCCTGCTGGACATCCGCCAGGGCTCGGGAACCTTTGTGGTGGCGACCAGCGAGCTGGCGGGCGTGATGCACCGCCGTTTCGCGGACGCCGACCCGCGGCACATCGCGGAACTGCGCGCCACCCTGGAGTCGGGCGCGGCCCGGCTGGCCGCCGAGCGGCGTACGGAGAAGGACCTCAAGCAGCTGGACGCGCTGCTGCTGCGCCGCGAGCAGGCGTGGGAGTCGGGGGACGCCGAGGCCTTCGTGACGGCGGACGCGACCTTCCACCTGGCGGTGATGGCCGCTTCCCACAACGACGCGATGACCGCCGTGTACGCCGATCTCGGCGAGGTTCTGCGGGACTGGCTGCGCGAGGACGTCGGCGAGGAGCTGACGCCGGAGACGCACATGGACCACACGCGGCTGGTCGACGCCATTCGCGCGCGGGACGCGGAGACGGCGGCCGTCGAGGCGGCGAGCTATCCCTTCCTGTGCCGCCCCGGACGGTTCACACCAACCGGTGGCTGACCGCTCACACCAACCGGTGGCTGACCCAGGCCTCACCGACCTCCTTCCAGCAGCGCCCGGTCAGCCGTACGGTCACGGCGGGTCCCACGTCGGCGGGGGCGCCGTCGGTGTCCAGGTCCCACCAGCGCGCGCACTCGATGTGCAGGCGTACCCGGTCGGTGGCGGCGTCGGGGTTGTGGCAGTAGGCGGTCACCCGGGATCCCTCGACGCTGATCCGGCACTCCGCGCCAAGCGGTTCCTCCATGACGACGGCGGCGTGCCGTGCCGGTACGCGCGCGTGGGGTCGCTCGTCGTACGGCAGGGACAGGACGAGGCAGACGGCGACGGTCACTGGGGCAACGCTGCGGAACAGGCGCACAAAGGGACCTCCTCGGCCGGGCTGGGCAGGGAGACGCTTGACGAACGCGCACTTCAGAGTGCGGTGCGCGGCCGCTCCGCCGCCCGGCCGGGTGCGCCGAACGGGTGACGCCCCGCTCCCCGCGCGAGGCGGGCGGCGGGGCGTCGACGAGGTGGCCGGGGATCAGGCGCCGATGGCGTGCAGGCCGCCGTCCACGTGGATGATCTCGCCGGTGGTCTTCGGGAACCAGTCGCTCAGCAGGGCGACGATGCCGCGCCCGGCCGGCTCGGGGTCCTTGAGGTCCCACTCGAGCGGGGAGCGGGTGTCCCACACGGCGGCCAGGTCGCCGAAGCCCGGGATGGACTTCGCGGCCATCGAGGCGAGAGGGCCGGCGGAGACGAGGTTGCAGCGGATGTTCTGCTTGCCCAGGTCACGCGCCATGTAGCGGCTGGTGGCCTCCAGGGCGGCCTTGGCCGGGCCCATCCAGTCGTACTGCGGCCAGGCGTACTGCGCGTCGAACGTGAGGCCGACGACGGAGCCGCCGTTCTGCATCAGCGGCAGGCAGGCCATGGTGAGCGACTTCAGGGAGAACGCGGAGACGTGCATGGCCGTGGCGACCGACTCGAACGGCGTGTTGAGGAAGTTGCCGCCGAGGGCGTCCTGCGGGGCGAATCCGATGGAGTGCACGACACCGTCGAGGCTGCCCAGCTCCTCGCCGACGACATCGGCCAGCCGTCCCAGGTGCTCGTCGTTGGTCACGTCCAGCTCGATGACCTTGGTGGGCTTGGGGAGCTTCCTGGCGATGCGCTCGGTCAGCGTGGGCCGCGGGAACGCGGTCAGGATGATCTCCGCGCCCTGCTCCTGGGCCAGCTTGGCGGCGTGGAAGGCGATGGAGGACTCCATCAGCACACCGGTGATCAGGACGCGCTTGCCCTCGAGAATTCCGCTCATGGTGATCAGTGACCCATTCCCAGTCCGCCGTCTACGGGGATGACGGCTCCAGTGATGTACGAGGCGTCGTCCGAGGCGAGGAACCGCACCGTCGCGGCGATCTCGTCGGGCTGCGCGTACCGGCCGAGCGGCACCTGCGAGAGGATGCCCGCGCGCTGCTCGTCGGTCAGCGCCTGCGTCATGTCGGTGTCGACGAAGCCCGGCGCGACGACGTTGAAGGTGATGTTGCGCGACCCCAGCTCACGGGCGAGGGAGCGCGCGAAGCCCACCAGGCCGGCCTTGGAGGCGGCGTAGTTGGCCTGTCCCGCGGAGCCGAGCAGCCCGACCACGGAGGAGATGAGCACGACCCGGCCCTTGCGGGCGCGCAGCATGGCGCGGTTGGCGCGCTTGACGACGCGGAAGGTGCCGGTGAGGTTGGTGTCCAGGACCGAGGTGAAGTCCTCCTCGGTCATGCGCATCAGGAGCTGGTCCTTGGTGACGCCGGCGTTGGCGATCAGGACCTCGACCGGGCCGTGCTCGGCCTCGATCTCCTTGTAGGCCTGCTCCACCTGCTCCGAGTCGGTGATGTCGCACTTGACGGCCAAGAAGCCGGCCGGCGGCTCCCCCGACCGGTATGTGATCGCGACCTTGTCGCCGGCGTCGGCGAACGCGCGGGCGATGGCGAGGCCGATGCCTCGGTTGCCTCCGGTGACGAGAACCGAGCGGCTCAACGGATCACCCTTTCCGTAGGGGTCTTGACACACCGCCCGAGACCTGAGAGGCAGGCGGCTTCCCTCGAAACCTATCGGTACGCCGACGCGCTCGGACATCAGGGCACCGACAGCGCGTCACGGGACTGACTGTGGGGTTTCTACAGAAATCTGCCGGAGCGGGCCGGAAAGCTGTGGTCCCGGGGTCCGCTCGCGCGACATGATCGGAGCCATCACAGGCGACGACCACAGGGAGATACCCAGGTGCCTCACAGCATCGACGAAAGTTTCACGGCACTGCCGTTGCGGGCCCTCGCCGACGCCGCCCTGGCGCGCGCGCGTGCGCTCGGCGCCGACCATGGCGACTTCCGGTTCGAGCGGGTGCGCAGCGCGTCCTTGCGGCTGCGGGACGCCCGGCCCTCCGGGTCGTCGGACACCACCGACCTCGGGTACGCGGTGCGCGTGGTGCACGGCGGGACGTGGGGGTTCGCGTCCGGTGTGGATCTGACGATGGACGCCGCAGCCAAGGTCGCCTCGCAGGCGGTGGCGATGGCGAAGCTGTCCGCGCAGGTGATCAAGGCGGCCGGGTCGGACGTGGGGGCACCTCCCACGCCTTTCGGGCAGTGGGGGAGGGTGGAGCTGGCCGACGAGCCGGTGCATGAGGACCGCACCTGGATCTCGTCGTACGAGATCGATCCGTTCACGGTGCCGGACGAGGACAAGGCGGCGCTGCTCGCGGACTGGAGCGCTCGGCTGCTGGCGGCCGACGGGGTCGACCATGTCGACGCCTCGCTGCTCACCGTCCACGAGAACAAGTTCTACGCCGACACCGCGGGCACGGTGACCACCCAGCAGCGGGTGCGGCTGCACCCGGCGCTGACGGCGGTGTCGGTGGACGAGTCCAGCGGTGAGTTCGACTCGATGCGGACGATCGCGCCGCCGGCCGGGCGCGGCTGGGAGTACCTCACCGGCACCGGCTGGGACTGGGACGAGGAGCTGGAGCGGATCCCGGAGCTGCTCGCGGAGAAGATGCGGGCGCCGAGCGTCGAGCCGGGCCTGTACGACCTGGTGGTCGATCCGTCCAACCTCTGGCTGACCATCCACGAGTCGATCGGGCACGCGACGGAGCTGGACCGGGCCCTCGGCTACGAGGCGGCCTACGCCGGTACCTCCTTCGCCACCTTCGACCAGCTCGGCAAGCTGCGCTACGGCTCGGACCTGATGAACGTGACCGGTGACCGTACCGCCGAGCACGGCCTGGCGACCGTCGGCTTCGACGACGAGGGCGTCGAGGCGCAGTCCTGGGACCTGGTCAAGGACGGCACGCTCGTCGGCTACCAGCTGGACCGGCGGATCGCGAAACTGACCGGGTTCGAGCGCTCCAACGGGTGCGCGTACGCCGACTCCCCCGGGCACGTCCCGGTGCAGCGCATGGCCAACGTGTCGCTGCGGCCGGATCCGGCGGGGATGTCCACGGAGGGCCTGATCGGCAGCGTGGACCGCGGGATCTACGTCGTGGGGGACCGGTCCTGGTCGATCGACATGCAGCGCTACAACTTCCAGTTCACCGGGCAGCGGTTCTTCCGGATCGAGAACGGGCGGATCACCGGGCAGCTGCGGGACGTGGCCTACCAGGCGACGACCACCGACTTCTGGGGTTCCATGGCGGCCGTCGGCGGCCCGCAGACGTACGTCCTGGGCGGCGCCTTCAACTGCGGCAAGGCCCAGCCGGGCCAGGTCGCGGCTGTGTCCCACGGCTGCCCGTCCGCCCTGTTCAAGGGCGTCAACATCCTCAACACCACGCAGGAGGCCGGCCGATGAGCGCCCGTACCGACAAGCCGCACGAGGTCGTGGAGCGTGCGCTGGAGCTGTCGCGGGCCGACGGCTGTGTCGTGATCGCCGACGAGCGGTCGAGCGCCAATCTGCGCTGGGCGGGCAACGCGCTGACCACCAACGGTGTCACGCGCGGGCGCACGCTCACCGTGATCGCGACCCTCGACGGCAAGGAGGGCACCGCCTCCGGGGTCGTGTCGCGGTCCGCGGTGACCGCCGGCGAGCTGGAGCCGCTGGTGCGGGCCGCCGAGGCCGCCGCGCGCGGTGCCGCGCCCGCCGAGGACGCGCAGCCGCTGGTGACGGGTGTGGCGCCGTCGCCGGAGTTCACCGAGGCTCCCGTCGAGACCTCGTCCGCGGTGTTCGCCGACTTCGCTCCGGCGCTGGGCGAGGCCTTCGCCCGCGCGCGTGCGGGCGGCCGGGAGTTGTACGGCTTCGCCAATCACGAGCTGGTGTCGACCTACCTGGGCACGTCGACGGGGCTGCGGCTGCGGCACGACCAGCCCAACGGGACGCTGGAGCTGAACGCCAAGTCGCCGGACCGTACGCGTTCGGCGTGGGCGGGCCGCTCGACGCGGGACTTCAAGGACGTCGACCCCGCGGCGCTCGACGCCGAGCTGGCCGTACGGCTGGGCTGGGCCGAGCGACGGATCGAGCTGCCCGCGGGGCGCTACGAGACGCTGCTCCCGCCGACCGCGGTCGCGGACCTGATGATCTACCAGCTGTGGTCGGCGTCGGGCCGGGACGCCTCCGAGGGTCGGACGGTGTTCTCCAGGCCGGGCGGCGGCACGCGCATCGGCGAGCGGCTGTCCGAGCTGCCGCTGACCCTGCGCAGCGACCCGAACGCGCCGGGCCTGGAGTCGGCGCCGTTCGTCGTGGCGCACTCCTCGGGCGGCGACCAGTCGGTCTTCGACAACGGGCTGCCCGTCCCGGCCACCGAGTGGATCAGCGGCGGCGAGCTGAAACAGCTCACCACCAGCCGGCACAGCGCGGCCCTGACCGGCCTGCCGGTGGCACCCGGGGCCGACAACCTCATCCTGGACGGCGGCTCCGACCGCTGCCTGGACGACATGGTCGCGAGCACCACGCGCGGGCTGCTGCTGACCTGCCTGTGGTACATCCGCGAGGTGGACCCGGCGACGCTGCTGCTGACCGGGCTGACCCGGGACGGCGTCTATCTCGTCGAGGACGGCGAGGTCGTGGGCGAGGTCACCAACTTCCGGTTCAACGAGTCTCCGGTCGACCTGCTGGGCCGGGTCACGGAGGCGGGGCGCACGGAGAAGACGCTGCCCAGGGAGTGGAGCGACTGGTTCACCAGGTCCGCGATGCCCGCGCTGCGGGTGCCGGATTTCAATATGAGTTCTGTCAGTCAGGGCGTATAACCTCGTAGCCGGTGGTCACTCGATCGCCGGAAGATCATCAAGGAGATACGAGAACAGTGACGGACATCGTCGACGAACTGAAGTGGCGCGGGCTGATCGCTCTCTCCACCGACGAGGACGCATTGCGCAAGGCATTCGCGGACGGTCCTGTCACGTTCTATTGCGGCTTCGACCCGACCGCGCCCAGCCTGCATCTCGGCAACCTCGTGCAGATCCTCACGATGCGCCGGATCCAGCAGGCGGGCAACCGTCCGCTGGGCCTGGTCGGGGGCGCCACCGGTCTGATCGGTGACCCCAAGCCGAACTCCGAGCGCATGCTGAACGCCCCCGAGGTCGTCGCCCGGTGGGTGGAGCGGCTGCGCGCGCAGATCACCCCGCTGCTGGACTTCGAGGGCCCGAACGCGGCGGTCATGGTCAACAACCTGGACTGGACGCAGGGCCTGTCGGCCATCGAGTTCCTGCGGGACATCGGCAAGCACTTCCGGGTCAACAAGATGATCGCGAAGGAGGCCGTCTCCCGGCGGCTCAACTCCGACGCGGGCATCAGCTACACCGAGTTCAGCTACCAGATCCTTCAGGGCATGGACTACCTGGAGCTGTACCGGCGGTACGGCTGCACGCTGCAGACCGGCGGCAGCGACCAGTGGGGCAACCTCACCTCGGGCACCGAACTGATCCACAAGGTCGAGCCCGATGCCGTGGTGCACGCGCTGGGCACGCCGCTGATCACCAAGGCCGACGGCACCAAGTTCGGCAAGACGGAGTCCGGCACGGTCTGGCTCGACCCCGAGATGACCACGCCGTACGCCTTCTACCAGTTCTGGCTGAACGCGGACGACCGGGACGCCTCGAAGTTCCTGCGCATCTTCAGTTTCCGCTCGCGCGAGGAGATCGAGGAGCTGGAGCGCCAGACCGAGGAGCGGCCGCAGGCCCGTGCCGCGCAGCGCGCGCTGGCCGAGGAGCTGACGACGCTGGTGCACGGTGCCGGCCAGACGGCCGCCGTGACCGCCGCGTCCAAGGCCCTCTTCGGGCAGGGCGAGCTGGCGGAGCTGGACGAGGGGACGCTGGCCGCGTCCCTCTCCGAGGTGCCGCACATCCAGGTCTGCGAGCTGGGTCCCGTGGTCGACCTGCTCGCCGAGGTCGGCCTGGTGGCCAGCAAGTCCGCGGCCCGGCGGACGGTGAAGGAGGGCGGGGCCTACGTGAACAACGTGAAGGTCACCGCCGAGGACGCCGTGCCGGCGGCGAAGGATCTGCTGCACGGGCGCTGGCTGGTTCTGCGGCGGGGCAAGAAGAACCTGGCCGCCGTCGAGGTGACCGGGGCGTAGCCGCACCGAGGGGCGCGGGCCGGCTGTGCGGGCCGCGGTTGTCTGCCGGTCGTGCGCCGGCGCGCGCCCCTTCGGATGCTCAGGTGTGCTGCTTGCGCTTACCCAGCGTCGCCATGTACAGCATGTCGCCGAAGGCCACGATGATGACCGCGGCGATCAGCTGGAAGATGTGCCGGCTCCAGTCGATGCCGTTGGTCTCGTCGACTCCGAAGCCCCGGGCGACCGCATTGCCGACGATCGCGCCCAGGATGCCGAAGATGGTGGTCAGCCACAGTGGGCTGTGCTGCTTGCCCGGGATGATCGCCTTCGCGATCAGGCCCAGCACGAATCCCACGATGATCGCCCACAACCAGCCCATGGCTGCCTCCTCGTACGGCTCTTCGCCAACATTGATCTCAGTGTCGGCCCGGCCTCCGTACGCCGCATGTCGGGTGGCGCCGTACGCGGTACGGCGCAGCGCGTTCGCCCGGACCGGTGGCGACCCGGTCTCCAGGTCGGCCCGGCTGCGGCGTACCGTGGAGGACGGGAGAGTTCGAGCGCGCGGATGGTGGAATGTGATGCGGAAGCAGCACGGCGGCGGCGACGTCCAGGTGTTCCGGATCACCGGGGCACGTCAGAGCCTCCACGACGATGTGCGGGGCCGGCAGCGGCGGTACGTGATCTCGATGTCGGTGCGGACCGTGGCGGTGATCCTGGCGGCGACGCTGTGGAACGTGGAACGGCATGTTGCGGTGGTGGCGCTGGTCCTTGGCGTGGTCCTGCCGTATGTCGCGGTGGTGATCGCCAATGCCGGGCGGGAGAACGCGCCGGGGCTGCCGTCGACGTTCGTGACCGCTCCCGTGCCGCCGATGATCACTCCTGCGCGTGCGGAGGAAGCGGAGGAACGGGCGGCGCAGGAGGAGCCCTTCGCGGAATCCGCGCGGGAGGAACCGGCGTCCGCGCGAGAGCGGAGAGGCCCCGTTCCGGGGGACGTGGAGGCCGGTCCGGCCGAGCGGCGGCCATGAGCCGGTTGCACGCCGAGCCCGAGAGCCGAGCCCAATAAAAGCTGTAGTTCCAGTGCCGTGGCCCCGGGTCGCCGTGACATACTTCGTACGCGCTCCGCATCCCCCGTCGGAGCGACGGACCGACGCCGGGCAGCTCCCCCCGTGGCTGCTCGGCGTCGCCTTTTTCAGCGCACTTGTGAGACGAACCTGTGAGTGAAGAGACCCCGGTCTGCTCCGCGAAGAGCTGCCGCAGCGACGCCGTGTGGGTGCTGGCGTGGAACAACCCGAAGATCCACACGCCGGAGCGCCGCAAGACGTGGCTGGCGTGCGAGGAGCACCGGGAGCACCTGTCGCAGTTCCTCGGGGTACGCGGTTTCCTCAAGGACGTGGTCCTGCTGACGGAGTGGGAGTCCCCCGAGGGATCCGCCGGAGGATCCACCGGGGGCTCCGCGCCGGGCGGTTCCGGGCAGGGTTAGCCGCCGATCGCCGACATCGGGCGGTCCGGCTGGACGAACGTCGGGTCGTCGAGGCCCGCTCCGGCCTTCTTGCCCCACATCGCCAGGCGCCAGATGCGCGCTATCTCCTCGTCGGAGGCGTCTGAGCGCAGGGCCGCGCGCAGGTCGGTCTCCTCGCGCGCGAACAGGCAGGTGCGGACCTGGCCGTCGGCGGTGAGGCGGGTGCGGTCGCAGGCGGAGCAGAACGGGCGGGTGACGGAGGCGATGACGCCGACGCGGTGCAGGCCGCCGTCGACGATCCAGCGTTCGGCCGGGGCCGAGCCACGCTCTGCCGAACCCTCCTCGGTGAGGTCGAAGCGGGTGCGCAGGGCGGCGAGGATGTCGCCTGCCGTGACCATGCCGTCGCGCTTCCAGCCGTGCTGGGCGTCCAGCGGCATCTGCTCGATGAACCGCAGTTCGTAGTCGTGCTCGACGGCCCAGGCGAGGAGGTCGGGGGCCTCGTCGGCGTTGAGCCCGGGCATCAGGACCGAGTTGACCTTCACCGGGGTCAGACCCGCGTCGCGAGCTGCCTGGAGTCCTTCGAGGACGTCCTTGTGGCGGTCGCGGCGGGTGAGGGTCTTGAAGACGTCCGGGCGCAGCGTGTCCAGGGAGACGTTGACCCGGTCCAGGCCCGCGGCCTTGAGGGCCGGTGCCGTGCGCCTGAGGCCGATGCCGTTGGTGGTCAGGGACATCTGGGGGCGCGGGGACAGAGCCGCGACCCGCTCGACGATGCCGACCAGGCCGGGGCGCAGCAGGGGCTCGCCGCCGGTGAAGCGGACCTCCTCGATGCCGAGGGAGGTGACGGCTATGTCGATCAGGCGGACGATCTCGTCGTCCGTGAGCAGGTCGGGCTTGGCCAGCCACTGCAGGCCCTCTTCGGGCATGCAGTAGGTGCAGCGCAGATTGCACCGGTCGGTCAGTGAGACGCGCAGGTCGGTCGCGACCCGGCCGTAGGTGTCGATGAGCACGTGGGCCCCCTCCCGCGTAGCGGATCGCAGGTCTTCCGTCACCTGTGAGCCTACGTGACCCCACTGACAACGAGGAGGCCCGATCTCCACGAGTACGAAGGGGCCGCGTCGTAGTGATCTACGGATCGCCTGCGGCGCGGCCCCTTTCGAAGAGGCGTGCGTCAGTGTGCGCCGGTGCCGGTCAGGGACCGTACCTCCAGCTCCGCGTACTTGCCGGTGTCGGGCTTCTCCTTGGTGAGGACGGTGCCGAGCAAGCCCATCAGGAAGCCGAAGGGGATGGAGATGATGCCGGGGTTCTTCAGCGGGAACCAGGCGAAGTCGACGTCGGGGAACATCGCCTTGGGGTCGCCGGAGACCACGGGTGAGAACAGCACCAGGCCGACCGCCACGATCAGGCCGCCGTAGATCGACCAGAGGGCGCCCTGGGTGGTGAACCGCTTCCAGAACAGGCTGTAGAGGATGGTCGGCAGGTTGGCGGAGGCGGCGACCGCGAAGGCCAGCGCGACCAGGCCGGCCACGTTGAGGTCACGGGCGAGGGCGCCCAGGCCGATGGAGACGATGCCGATGAAGACGGTCGCCCAGCGGGCCGCGCGGACCTCCTCGGCGCCGGTGGCCTCTCCCTTGCGGATGACGTTGGCGTAGATGTCGTGCGCGAAGGAGGACGAGGACGCGAGGGTGAGGCCCGCGACCACGGCGAGGATCGTCGCGAAGGCGACCGCCGAGATGGTGGCCAGCAGGATGGCGCCCCAGGCCGAGTCGACGCCGCCCAGGTGCAGGGCGAGCAGGGGCGCAGCCGTGTTGCCGGACGGGTTGGACGCGATGATCTCTTCCTGTGAGATCAGGGCGGCGGCGCCGAAGCCGAGCGCGATGGTCATCAGGTAGAAGCCGCCGATGATGCCGATCGCCCAGTTCACGGACTTCCGGGCGGCCTTGGCGTTGGGGACCGTGTAGAAGCGGATCAGGATGTGCGGCAGGCCCGCGGTACCGAGGACCAGGGCGATGCCCAGGGAGACGAAGTCCAGCTTGGAGGTGCCGGTGGCGCCGTACTGGAGGCCGGGCTCCAGGAAGGCTGTGCCCTTGCCGCTGTTCTCGGCGGCGCTGCCGAGCAGGTCGGAGATGTTGAAGTTGAACTTCAGCAGCACCAGGAAGGTGATCAGGAGGGTGCCGGTGATGAGCAGGACGGCCTTGACCATCTGCACCCAGGTGGTGCCCTTCATGCCGCCGATGGAGACGTACACGATCATCAGGAGGCCGACCATGGCGACAATGGCGATCTTGCCCGCGTCGGAGGTGATGCCGAGCAGCAGGGAGACGAGGACTCCCGCGCCCGCCATCTGGGCCAGCAGGTAGAAGATCGATACGACGATGGTGGAGGTGCCGGCCGCGGTACGGACCGGACGCTGGCGCATGCGGTAGGCGAGGACGTCGCCCATCGTGTAGCGGCCGGAGTTGCGCAGCGGCTCGGCCACCAGCAGGAGGGCCACCAGCCAGGCGACCAGGAAGCCGATGGAGTAGAGGAAGCCGTCGTAGCCGAAGAGGGCGATGGCGCCGGCGATGCCGAGGAACGAGGCGGCCGACATGTAGTCGCCGGAGACCGCGAGGCCGTTCTGGAAGGCGCTGAACTGGCGGCCGCCCGCGTAGAAGTCGGCCGCGTCCTTGGTCTGGCGGCCGGCCCAGACGGTGATGACGAGCGTCGCCACGACGAACAGTCCGAACAGGGTGATGATGAGCGGCCGGTGCTCGCTGGCCTCGTTGGCCGCGAGGTCGGCGGCGAGAAGAGTGTGCTGCGCGGAGATCATGCGTTGCCCTCCATCCGGGACTTGATCGCCTCGGCCTTGGGGTCGAGCTTCGCGGCGGCGTGCCGCGAGTACCACCAGGCGATGAGGAACGTGGTGAGGAACTGGGCGAGCCCCATCGTCATGGCGACGTTGATGTTGCCGAAGAGCTTGGTGCCCATGAAGTCGCCCGCGTAGTTGGACAGCAGGACGTACAGGAGGTACCAGGCGATGAAGGCGATGGTCAGCGGGAAGGCGAAGCCGCGGTAGGAACGGCGCAGTTCACCGAACTCCGCGCTCTCCTGCACCGCGACGAACTCCTCGGTGGAGGGGAGTTGGGTGGGGGTTTTCGAGGGGGGCGGTGTCTCGGTGGCCACGGAGTCTCCTCGCGAGCGTTGCGGATGTGGTGGTCAAAAGGGGGGCGGGGAGAGTCCTCGCCGTCCTGCCCAAGGTCACGGCGGCGCACGACGACGGGTTCAACACCTCGCACGGGTTTCCGAAGTGACCTCGGCAGCTCATGGCCAACGAGCGGCGCCGCCGGAGGTCATGGCCGGTGAACTCACCTGCCGAAGGTCATTGCTGGCCGATGAGTCGGGGAGATAGTTTCGGGCGAGCACCACCCGTCATGTACCTGTCCAGGCACAACCCGTGTCCGGACAGGTCTCGCTCCCGGATGATGTGGAGACCCCATGGCTCATCTGCCTTCCAGACGCCGCCTCGCCCTCGCGGTGCCCGTCGTGCTGTCGCTCACCGCCTCCCTCGGCTTCCTGCCGACGGCGGCCTCGGCGGCTCCGGTCACGGCCGCGGCCACCCAGACGGCCGACGCCGGAACCCTGGCGTACGTCGTCAACACCAAGGTGGACCACCGCACGATCGGGTCGGTGAAGAAGGCTATCGCCGCGGCCGACGGCACAGTCGTCGCGACCTACGCGAAAATCGGCGTCATCGTCGTGCACTCGGCGAACCCCGACTTCGGCGCGCAGATACGCGCGGTCCGCGGAGTGCAGTCGGCGGGCGCGACCCGCACCGCGCCACTGAGTCTCGCGGGGACGACCGACGAGGGCGCCGCCAAGCTGTTGTCCGCGGCCGAGGCCGCCAAGACGGCGACCGCGTCCGCCGCGGCGGGCGCGAGCGAGCCCCTCGAGGCCGACCAGTGGGACCTGCGCGCCATCGGCGCCGACAAGGCCGCCCAGATCAACCCGGGCAGCAGCAAGGTGACCGTCGCCGTCATCGACACCGGTGTGGACGACACCCACCCGGACCTCGCCCCGAACTTCTCCGCCGCCCAGTCGGCCAACTGCGTCGGCGGTGTCGCGGACACCTCCGAGGGTGCCTGGCGCCCGTACACCGCGGACGACTACCACGGCACGCACGTCGCCGGTGAGATCGCGGCGGCCCGCAACGGCATCGGCGTGGCCGGTGTGGCGCCCGGTGTGAAGGTCGCCGGCATCAAGGTGAGCGACCCCAAGGACGGCCTCTTCTACCCGGAGAACGTCGTCTGCGCCTTCGTGTTCGCCGCCGACCACGGCGTCGAGATCACGAACAACAGCTACTACGTGGACCCGTGGCTGTACAACTGCATGGACGACCCCGACCAGAAGGCCATCGTCGACGCGGTCAACAGGGCACAGCGGTACGCCACGTCGAAGGGGACGCTCAACGTCGCCTCGGCCGGCAACTCCAACCACGACCTGGACTCCGACGCGATCGTCGACTCCTCCAGCCCGGACGACTCCACTCCGGTGACGCGGACGATCGACCCGCACAAGTGCTTCGACGTGCCGACCCAGCTGCCGGGGGTCGTCACGGTGAGCGCGACGGGCGTCAAGGGCACCAAGTCGTACTACTCCACGTACGGTCTGGGCGCGATCGACGTGGCGGCGCCGGGCGGCGACAGGTACCAGATCCCGGAGACGCCGTCGGCCAACGGCCGCATCCTGTCGACGATGCCGAACAACGCGTACGGCTTCCTCCAGGGCACCTCGATGGCGTCCCCGCACGTCGCCGGTGTGGCCGCGCTGCTGAAGTCGACCCACCCGTGGGCCTCTCCGGCGGTGCTCCAGACGCTGCTCAAGGCGCAGGCCGACAACCCGGGCTGCCCGGCCGAGCCGTACGACGGCAACGGTGACGGCGTGGTGGACGCGACCTGCGCGGGCGGCAAGCGCGTCAACGGCTTCTTCGGCTTCGGCGTGGTGAACGCGCTGCGTGCGGTGAAGTAGCCGGGAAGTTCCCAAGGGCCGGGCGGAGCGATCCGCCCGGCCTTTTCCGTCCGCCCCGAGGGCCGTCGAGGGGACCCCCGATCAGCCCGGCGCGCTGCCGGCCCAGGCCCTCGACCACGGCACCGGCCACCTCCTGGCGGCAGCCGTCCCGCGTGCCCTCACCGAGCAGGCGTCCGAAGGCTGCGGCCGTGTCGTACGGCCGGCGTCGGCGCGGACGGCGGCATGGCTGACGGACGGGGTCGAGCCGGGCGAGGAAGCCCTCGCCGACGGCCCGCCGCAGTCCTGGCTCGCCGGGACCGACAGCCCGATCGGGCGGCTGCGGTACGCGCTGCCGCCGGTGTCCTTCGACGGCGGGCCGGGTCACTGGGCTCGGCCGCCGGGCCCCTGGGAGCGGGCCCGGCGAGCTGGGCGGAGAGGACCTGAGGTCCGTTCACACCCCCGCCGCGCCCAGCAGCGCCCCCGCCGCGTACGTCACCGTCATCGCCACCGCGCCGCCGCCCATGGTGCGGACGACCGCGCGCGCGGGCGCCGCCGCTCCCAGGCGGGCGCTGCTCCAGCCGGTGCAGGCGAGGGCGAGGAGGACCGAGACCACGGTGACGGGCAGCCGCCAGTCCGAGGGGGGCAGCACGATCGCCAGCAGCGGCAGCAGGGCGCCCGCCGTGAAGGCGAGGAAGCTTGCCCAGGCGGCGTGCCAGGGGTTGGTGAGGTCGTCGGGGTCGATGCCCAGTTCCACGCGCGCGTGGGCGCGCAGCGCGTCGCGTGCCGTCAGCTGGACGGCCGCGTCCCGGGCCACGGCACGGGTCAGGCCCCGCGCCTCCAGCAGCTCGGTCAGCTCCTCCAGCTCGGCCTCCGGCTGCTCCCGCAACTCACGTCTCTCCACCGCCAGGGCGGCCATCTCGGAGTCGCGCTGTGTCGACACCGACACGTACTCCCCCGCCGCCATCGACATCGACCCGGCCAGCAGACCGGCCAGCCCGGCCGTCAGCAGCGTCGACCGGTCGCCGGTGGCGCCGGCCACACCGACGACGAGGCCGGCGGTGGACACGATGCCGTCGTTGGCGCCGAGCACGGCGGCCCGCAGCCAGTTGAGGCGGGATCCGAGGGACCCGCCGTGCGGCTCGTCGTGGGTTGGTTCCGTCACATCTGGAGGATCGCATCCGGGACGGCGCGGGCCTCGTACCGACGCTCCCCGCGCGCGTGCCGAAGTGGGCGTGCGGTCAAGGGGGTTGGTGTCGGGGAGGGAGGCGTGACGGGTATCGGTCCGCGCGGGCCGGTCCCGGGGTCGAACCCCCGTGCGGCCGCGGCGTCTTCCGTCCGGCTTCGTCCCGCACGCGCGTGTGGTGTGCCCGGCGGTGGAGCGGGAGGCGTGCGTGTGCTGTCGGTGGCGGCCCGTATCCTCAATGACCATGCTCGAAGACCGTACGCCCACAGCGTCCTCCCCCACGGAGTGGCCGGCCGCGTATCCGCAGGGATACGCGGTCGTTGACGTGGAGACCACCGGCCTGGCCCGCGACGACCGGATCATCTCCGCCGCCGTCTACCGGCTGGACGCGCGCGGTGAGGTCGAGGACCACTGGTACACGCTGGTGAACCCGGAGCGCGACCCGGGCCCGGTGTGGATCCACGGTCTGACGAGCGAGGCGCTGGAGGGCGCTCCCCTCTTCCAGGACGTGGCGCAGGAGTTCGCGGCCCGGCTCGACGGCCGGGTGCTGGTCGCGCACAACGCGGTGTTCGACTGGCAGATGATCGCCCGTGAGTACGCGCGCGCGAAGCGCGAGGCCCCGGTGCGGCAGCGGCTGTGCACCATCGCGCTCTCCAAGGAGCTGGCCCTGCCGCTGCCCAACCACAAGCTGGAGTCACTGGCCGCCCACTTCGGTGTCGTCCAGCAGCGGGCGCACCACGCGCTGGACGACGCGCGCGTGCTGGCGGAGGCGTTCCGGCCGAGTCTGCGGGCCGCGGCGGCGGGCGGCGTACGGCTGCCGCTGCACGAGTGCCGGCCGCTGACGGAGTGGCAGGACCGGCCCGCGCCACGGATCGGGCAGCAGGCGGGCGGCCCCGGCGGCTACCGGCCGACGAGCTGGCGTCCGGCCCGCAAGCGGCCCGCGTGCCCCTACCCCAATCCGGGGCGGTACGAAGACGGCAAACACCTCAGACAGGGCATGCGGATCGCGTTCTCCGGGGACACGTCGATCGAGCGCGAGCTGCTGGAGGACCGTGCGACCGAGGCCGGACTGCATGTGGCCACGTCGATCTCCCGGCTGACCAGCCTGCTCGTCACCAACGACCCGGACTCGGGCACCTCCAAGGTGGTCAAGGCCCGCCAGTTCGGTACACCGGTGGTGGACGAGGCGGCGTTCGGCCAGCTGCTGCGCGACGTAGAGCCGGCCGCGGAGCAGTGACCGGGCGGCAGGGACCTTGACCGTACGGACGGGTGATTGGCGGGCGACTCGCCCGGCGCCGTCTGGCCCGCGCCGCACCGACGGCTCACCCTGTGGCGCATGGCGACATGCGAAGTCTGCGGCAATAACTACGGAATGACCTTCGAGGTGCACGCGCAGGGCGCGGTGCACGTCTTCGACTGCTTCTCCTGTGCGATCCACCGCATGGCACCGATCTGCGAGCACTGCCGCGTGCAGATCATCGGCCAGGGCGTGGAGGTCGACGGGCAGTGGTTCTGCGGTGCCCACTGTGCCCGCGCGGAGGGAAAGGCGGGCATCGTGGACCGGGTATGAAGCGGGCCCCCACGCGAGGACGCCCCACGGCCGGGAGGTACGGTCGTGGGGTGTACCGCTTCCTTTTGTCCCGGCAGTGGGTGATCATCACGCTCGTCGCCCTCCTCCTGATCCCCACGATGATCAGGCTGGGCATCTGGCAGATGCACCGCTACGACGAGCGCACCGCCCGCAATCAGCTGGTGTCCGACGCGCTCACCGCCGACCCCGTGCCGGTGGAGAAGCTGACCTCCCCGGGCCACACCGTCGGCACCGGCCAGCGGTACCGGTCCGTGACCGCCGTGGGCCGCTTCGACACCGAGCGCGAGGTCGTCGTCCGGCGGCGCGTCAACGGCGACGAGGAGGTCGGATTCCTCGTCCTCACCCCCTTCCTCCTGACGGACGGCAGGGTGCTGCTGGTCAACCGCGGCTGGATCCCCGCCGACGCCCCCACCCAGACCACCTTCCCCAAGGTCCCCGCGCCGCCCGCCGGGCAGGTCACCGTGACCGGGCGGCTGATGCCCGACGAGACGACCGCGGCGAGCGGCATCAAGAACCTCCAGGGACTGCCGGACCGGCAGGTCATGCTGATCAACAGCGAACAGGAGGCGCGGCGCCTCGGCGAGCCGGTCCTCGGCGGCTACATCGCGCAGACGGCCCCCGAGCCGAAGAACGGCAGCCCCGAACTGGTCGGCCGGCCCGGCAACGAGGACGCCGCCCTCAACTACGCCTACGCCATCCAGTGGTGGCTGTTCTCCGCGGGCGTACCGATCGGCTGGGTGGTCCTGGTCCGGCGCGAGACGCGCGACCGCAGGGAGGCCGTCGCCTCGGAGAAGACGACGGAGACAGCGAAGACAGCGGAGACGGCAGAGGCGGCGGAGACGGCAGATACGACGGACACCGACGAGCCCGCGGCCGTCTGAGCCACCCCCGGACACCCCGGGACACCCGCGGACACCCCCGGACACCAGCGGTCACACCGCGGAACGCTCCCGCTCGCGGCAGAACGTCCCAAGCCCGCCGTCGGCCGAACAACGCGCCCCGTGTCACCCACC
>NZ_JARGEF010000129.1:0-22017 GCF_033794725.1 Streptomyces sp. ID05-39B
GCCAGCGGAAGGGCCGACGGAAGGGCCGACGGAAAGCGGCGAACGGGAAAAGAAAGACCCCGCCCCGGTGCGTCTTCCCCCGTACGCACCGGGGCGGGGTCTTTCTTTTCCCGTTCGCCGCTTTCCGTCGGCCCTTCCGTCGGCCCTTCCGTCGGCCCTTCCGTCGGCCACCCCTTTGTTCCGGACGGAAACAATGGGTACGGTCTCCCTGTCCACGGGACGGTCGGTCGGCCGACCGACCGCCCGAGGCGGTTAGGCTCTAGTCGCAAGGCTCGCCAAGGGCTCATCACAGCCCCACGTGCCCCGCACAACCAGCGTCACATCCCAAGAAGGAGATGCTCGTGCCGTCCATCGACGTCGTCGTAGCCCGGGAAATCCTCGACTCGCGAGGCAACCCCACCGTCGAGGTCGAGGTCGGCCTCGACGACGGCAGCACGGGTCGTGCCGCCGTTCCCTCCGGTGCCTCCACCGGTGCCTTCGAGGCCATCGAGCTTCGCGACGGTGACCCGAACCGCTACATGGGCAAGGGTGTCGAGAAGGCCGTCCTGGCCGTCATCGAACAGATCGGCCCCGAGCTGGTCGGCTACGACGCCACCGAGCAGCGCCTGATCGACCAGGCGATGTTCGACCTGGACGCCACCGACAACAAGGGCTCCCTCGGCGCCAACGCCATCCTCGGCGTCTCCCTCGCCGTCGCGCACGCCGCCTCCGAGGCCAGCGACCTCCCGCTCTTCCGCTACCTGGGCGGCCCGAACGCGCACCTGCTGCCCGTTCCGATGATGAACATCCTGAACGGCGGCTCGCACGCCGACTCCAACGTGGACATCCAGGAGTTCATGATCGCCCCGATCGGCGCGGAGTCCTTCTCCGAGGCCCTGCGCTGGGGCGCCGAGGTCTACCACACCCTCAAGAAGGTGCTGAAGACCAAGGGCCTGTCCACGGGCCTCGGCGACGAGGGCGGCTTCGCGCCGAACCTGGAGTCCAACCGCGCCGCGCTCGACCTCATCATCGAGGCCATCAAGCAGGCCGGTTACGTCCCCGGCGAGCAGATCGCGCTCGCGCTCGACGTCGCCGCGTCCGAGTTCTACAAGGACGGCTCGTACGAGTTCGAGGGCAAGTCCCGCTCGGCCGCCGAGATGACCGAGTACTACGAGGAGCTCGTCTCCGCGTACCCGCTGGTCTCCATCGAGGACCCGCTGTACGAGGACGACTGGGACGGCTGGAACACCATCACCGCCAAGATCGGCGACAAGGTCCAGATCGTCGGCGACGACCTCTTCGTCACCAACCCGGAGCGCCTGGCCCGCGGCATCGAGGAGGGCTCCGCGAACGCCCTGCTCGTCAAGGTCAACCAGATCGGCTCGCTGACCGAGACCCTGGACGCCGTCGAGATGGCCCAGCGCAACGGCTTCAAGTGCATGATGTCCCACCGCTCCGGCGAGACCGAGGACGTCACCATCGCCGACCTCGCGGTCGCCGTGAACTGCGGTCAGATCAAGACCGGCGCCCCGGCCCGCTCGGACCGCGTCGCCAAGTACAACCAGCTGCTGCGCATCGAGGAGATCCTCGACGACGCCGCGGTGTACGCGGGCCGTTCGGCCTTCCCGCGCTTCAAAGGCTGAGCCAAGCAGGGCCAAGCCCTAGCCAGTCGTACGTACGTCCCCGTACCGGTCCCGTACCGTGTCCGGGGACGTACGTACGTGTGAGACGGGAGGCGGGGACACATGGCCGTGAAGGACCGGGACCGTTTCTCCACCGCGACCAGGATCAAGCTGATCGGCGAGCAGACCGCGGCCAGGGTCTACCGGTCCCAGACCAAGCGCCAGGCCCGCCGCTCCCGCCTCACCGGCCGGGCGGCCCTCCTCGCGCTCGTCCTGTGCACGCTGATCGTGGCACTGGCCTACCCCATGCGGCAGTACGTCTCCCAGCGGGCCGAGATCGCCGATCTCCAGCGTGAGAGGCAGGAGGCCCGCGAGCGGGTGGAACAGCTCCGCGACCTCAAGGCACGCTGGCAGGACGACGCCTACGCCGAACAGCAGATCCGGCTGCGGCTGCACTACGTGATGCCGGGGGAGACGGGTTTCATCGTCGTCGACCCCGACGCCGCCGAGCAGTCCCGCGACGGCCAGGGGGCCGCCGACCGCCCCTGGTACTCCAACGTCTGGGACGGCGTCGACAAGTCCGACGCCGCCGCCGGCGGATGAACCGCCATCGACGAAGCCATCGACGTAGCCATCGATGAACTGCGACCGACGAACTGACAGAGAGACTTTCGTACAGGCATGGAAACGCCCCCGCCGACCACTCCCCGCACCGAGCCCACCGACGCCGACGTCGAGGCCTTCAGGCAGCAGCTCGGACGCCCGCCGCGCGGCCTGCGCGCGATCGCGCACCGCTGCCCGTGCGGCCAGCCGGACGTGGTGGAGACGGCCCCCCGCCTCCCCGACGGCACCCCCTTCCCGACGCTGTACTACCTGACGTGCCCGAAGGCCAACTCGGCGATCGGCACGCTGGAGGCGAACGGCGTGATGAAGGAGATGACGCAACGGCTGCGGACCGACCCGGAGCTGGCGGCGGCGTACCGCGCGGCGCACGAGGACTATGTGCGGCGGCGGGACGAGATCGAGGAACTGAAGAACTTCCCCAGCGCCGGAGGCATGCCGGACCGGGTGAAGTGCCTGCACGTGCTCGTCGCCCACTCCCTGGCGGCGGGGCCCGGCGTGAACCCGCTCGGGGACGAGGCGCTGGCCATGCTGCCGCAGTGGTGGTCCAAGGGGACGTGTGTGACGCCGGCCGAGGGTGACGCCCGATGACCCGCGTCGCCGCCGTCGACTGCGGTACGAACTCCATCCGGCTGCTCGTCGCCGACGCCCACCCCGAGACGGGTGAACTGGTCGAACTGGACCGCCGTATGACGATCGTGCGGCTCGGGCAGGGAGTCGACCGGACCGGGCGGCTCGCGCCCGAGGCACTGGAACGGACCTTCGCCGCCTGCCGGGAGTACGCGGCCGTCATCAAGGAACACGGCGCCGAGCGGCTGCGCTTCGTGGCCACCTCCGCCTCGCGCGACGCGGAGAACCGGGACGAATTCGTACGCGGCGTGCTCGACATCCTGGGCGTCGAGCCCGAGGTGATCTCCGGCGACCAGGAGGCGGAGTTCTCCTTCACCGGCGCCACCAGGGAACTGACGGGCCGTGACGACCTGACGAAGCCCTACCTCGTCGTGGACATCGGCGGCGGCTCGACCGAGTTCGTCGTCGGGAACGACCAGGTGCGCGCGGCACGTTCCGTGGACATCGGCTGCGTGCGGATGACCGAGCGGCACCTGGTCGTCGACGGGGTAGTCACCGATCCGCCCACGGAGCAACAGATCGCGGCCGTGCGCGCCGACATCGAGGCGGCCCTGGACCTCGCCGAGCGCACGGTCCCGCTGAGCGAGGCGCACACCCTGGTCGGCCTCGCCGGCTCGGTCACCACGATCTCCGCGATCGCACAGAAGCTGCCCGCGTACGACTCGCGGGCCATCCACCACTCCCGCGTCTCCCGGGACCGGGTCCGCGAGATCACCGACTGGCTGCTGCACTCCACCCACGCCGAGCGCGCGGCGGTCCCGTCGATGCATCCGGGCCGGGTCGACGTCATCGGCGCGGGCGCGCTGGTCCTCCTGTCGATCATGGACCGGATCGGCGCGGAGGAGGTCGTGGTGAGCGAGCACGACATCCTGGACGGGATCGCCTGGTCCTTGGCCTGACCGCCTACAGCTTGCGGTACACGTCCCGCCGGTCGCCTACCTTGACGACGAGGACGACCAGCTCACCGTCGTTGATCTGGTAGGCGACCCGGTAGCTGCCGACTCTGAGCCGGTAGAGCCCGGACGGGCCGGTGAGTTTCTCGATGTCGGCGTCCTGGCGGTACGGGTCGTCACCGAGCGCGGTCAGCGCGGTCAGGATGCGCATGGCGTCGAGCCGGCTGACAGCCCGGAGCTGCCGCTGCGCCGCCGTGGTGAACCGGAAGGCGTACTTCACGCCGCGTCGCCGTCCCGCTCGGTGAACAGGTCAGCCAGCAGTTCGGCCATCGTCACTGTGGGGCCGCCCTCGGCCAGCACCGCTTCGGCTTCGCGCGCCAGCATGACGTCGGCCGCTTCCTCCAGTGCCTCGAAGTCGGCGATCGGAACCACGGCCGCCACCGGAACGCCGTTACGCATGATGACGGTCGGAACGCCTTCCTCGGCCCGGTTGATGTGGTCGGCGAGGTGCGCGCGGGCTTCCCGCACGGTCACGGTGTTCTCAGTCATGCACTCAGTGTACGCGCATGCGTGTACACGCGGCCATGTTCGGGGAGTCGCGTTCATGCGCGATCCTCGCCGGGATCGCCTGGTCGGTTCTCTCCTGAGCAGGTCGGGCGGCGTTTGAGCATGATCGAAGGGCTTGAGACGGCCCGGGACGAGCCCTCGGTGACACCCCCTCGGAAAACTTCGTGAAGTTCTTCACAAGGAAAACGGTCCTGTCGGAGGACGAAGAGGGGCCGGTTGGCCCTTACGGGGTGCGAATAGGCGGGTGAACGTGTTCAAAAGCGGAAGGCGCGGACGTTTCGCGAGCATGGCGCGCGGGGTGTTTCGAGGGCCTCACGCGGCACCCGGAACCCCGGAGAGGCAGCTCACGCGGCATTGACAACGGCACCTGATGCATACGGGTTCCCGTCGCGCATCATGACGTGGATCACGTGAGCGGCGGAGGATAACACATACCCCGAGGAAGCTTGTGAAGGGGCGCACGAGCGACCCCCCTCGGGCGGGTGGATACTCGATGGCATGAGCACCACGGAGCGTCCCAGGATCCTCGTAGTAGGCGGTGGGTACGTAGGCCTGTACGCAGCTCGGCGTATCCAGAAGAAGATGCGCTACGGCGAGGCGACCGTCACGGTCGTCGACCCCCGGTCGTACATGACCTACCAGCCCTTCCTCCCCGAAACCGCCGCCGGCAACATCTCCCCGCGCCACGTCGTCGTCCCGCTGCGACGCGTGCTGCCCAAGGCGGAGGTCCTCACCGGCCGGGTCACCACCATCGACCAGGACCGCAAGGTCGCCACGATCGCCCCGCTGGTCGGCGAGGCGTACGAGCTGCCCTTCGACTACCTGGTCGTCGCGCTCGGCGCGGTCTCCCGCACCTTCCCGATCCCCGGCCTGGCCGAACAGGGCATCGGTATGAAGGGCATCGAGGAGGCCATCGGGCTGCGCAACCACGTCCTCGAACAGCTCGACAAGGCCGACTCCACCACCGACGAGGAGATCCGCCGCAAGGCGCTCACCTTCGTCTTCGTCGGCGGCGGTTTCGCCGGTGCGGAGACCATCGGCGAGGTCGAGGACATGGCCCGCGACGCGGCCAAGTACTACAAGAACGTGTCCCGCGAGGACATGCGCTTCATCCTGGTCGACGCCGCCGACAAGATCCTCCCCGAGGTCGGCCCGAAGCTGGGCGCCTACGGCAAGGAGCACCTGGAGAGCCGCGGTGTGGAGATCTACCTCTCCACCTCGATGGACTCCTGCGTCGACGGCCACGTGGTGCTGAAGAACGGCCTCGAGGTCGACTCCAGCACGATCGTCTGGACGGCCGGCGTCAAGCCGAACCCGGTCCTCGCCCGCTACGGCCTCCCGCTGGGCCCCCGTGGCCACGTCGACACGGCCGCCACGCTGCAGGTGCAGGGCACCGACTACATCTGGGCCGCCGGCGACAACGCCCAGGTCCCCGACGTCGCCGCCCGCAAGGCCGGCGTCGAGAACGCCTGGTGCCCGCCGAACGCGCAGCACGCGCTCCGTCAGGCCAAGGTCCTCGGCGACAACGTGATCTCCGGTATGCGGGGCTTCCCGCAGAAGGAGTACGCCCACTCCAACAAGGGTGCGGTGGCGGGCCTCGGCCTCCACAAGGGCGTCGCGATGATCGTCATGGGCAAGATGAAGATCAAGCTCAAGGGCCGACTGGCGTGGTACATGCACCGTGGCTACCACGGCATGGCGATGCCGACGTGGAACCGCAAGATCCGCGTCTTCGCCGACTGGACCCTCGGCATGTTCCTCAAGCGTGAGGTCGTCGCCCTCGGCGCGCTGGAGTCCCCGCGCGAGGAGTTCTACGAGGCCGCGAAGCCGGCCCCGGTAGCGGCGAAGCCGGCCGTGGAGAAGACCGAGAAGACCGGCGAGAAGGCCAAGGCCTCCTGACCTCCGGTCACCGAAGCACCCCCGAAGGGGCCGCCCGCCATCCGTGGTGCGGGCGGCCCCTTCGGCGTGCTCCGGGGTCCGGGACGAGGGCTGAGGGCTGAGCCCCGCGACGGGAGCACACCCCGGTTCGGATGGTTTGCCCAGACGTAACCCTTGCAGGGGACTGCCTTTCGGCCTCCGCGGTGTTTACGTGGTGCAAGGACATCCGGGATCACCATCACGGAGGTGTGCACCATGGCAGACGCCGCGCCGCGGCTCCATGCCCTCGTCCAACAGTTGCTGGGAGCGCCTTTTGCGGTGCGGGTCCGGGCCTGGGACGGCTCGCTGGCCGGGCCGCCCGACGCGCCGACCCTCGTCGTACGCAACCGCAGAGCCGTCCGCCGGCTCCTCTTCAAGCCGGGTGAGCTGGGTCTTGCCCGCGCCTGGGTTTCCGGGGACCTGGACGTCGAGGGGGACCTGTACCAGGCCCTCGACCTGATCTCCGGCCATGTCTGGCAGCGCGACGACGACGCCCGTACGCTCACCGAGGCCCTGCGCGACCCCGGCTTCCGTGCCGCGGTCCGCGGTCTGCTGAAGCTCGCCGGACCCCCGCTGCCGCCCGCCCCGCCCCGCGAGGAGGTCAGGCGCGGCACCCACCTGCACACCCGCCGCACCGACCGGCGGGCGGTCAGCCACCACTACGACGTCGGCAACGACTTCTACGAGATCGTCCTCGGCCCGTCCATGGTGTACTCCTGCGCCTACTGGGAGTCCGCCGACAGCACTCTCGAGGACGCCCAGCGCGACAAGCTCGAACTCGTCTGCCGCAAGCTCGGGCTGACGCCGGGGCAGCGTCTCCTGGACGTGGGGTGCGGCTGGGGTTCGATGGCGATCCACGCCGCCCGTGAGCACGGGGTGAGCGTCGTCGGCATCACCCTCTCCCAGGAGCAGGCGGCGTACGCCCGCAAGCGGGTCGCGGACGCCGGTCTCACCGACCGGGTGGAGATCCGCGTCCAGGACTACCGGGACGTCGCGGACGGGCCGTACGACGCGATCTCCTCCATCGGCATGGCCGAGCACGTCGGCGCCGACAGGTACCTGGAGTACGCCGGCGTCCTGCACGCCCTCCTCAAGCCGGGCGGCCGGCTGCTGAACCACCAGATCGCGCGCCGCCCCCATCGCGACGAAACCGCCTACCAGGTCGACGAGTTCATCGACGCCTACGTCTTCCCGGACGGCGAACTCGCCCCTCTCGGCACCACCGTCACCCAGCTCGAACGGGCCGGCTTCGAGGTGCGTGACGTGGAGTCGATCCGTGAGCACTACGCCCTCACCCTGCGCCGCTGGGTGTCCCGGCTGGAGGACGACTGGCGCCGGGCGGTGCGCCTGAGCGGTGCGGGCCGGGCCCGTGTCTGGCGCCTCTACATGGCGGCCTCCGCGCTCGCCTTCGAACAGCAGCGCATCGGCGTCAACCAGGTCCTGGCCGTCCGTCCCCCGCCCTCCGGCGCCTCCGGCCTGCCGCTGCGCTCCCGCACCTGGAACTGAGCCGGCCGGCAGACGGCGAAGGGGCCCCGTCGACGTGCTCGACGGGGCCCCCAACGCACCTTGTCCTACTCGGACTTGATGGCTGCCAGTACGTTCAGCCCGGCCGCCCGACGCGCCGGCCAGAGTGCCGCGAGGACACCCACCGCGGCGGCCAGTGCCAGGAAGGCGGCCATCCGGGCCCACGGAAGGACGAGTTCGTACGTCGGCATCGACGTGCCGATCAGCTCACCGGCCGCCCAGCCGAAGAACACGCCGAGCCCGATGCCGAGCACCCCGCCGAAGAGGGCGATGACCAGCGACTCCAGTCGCACCATCCGCTTCACCGCCCGCCGGTCCAGCCCGATGGCGCGCAGCATGCCGATCTCCTGCGAGCGCTCGAACACCGACATGGCGAGGGTGTTGATGACGCCGAGCACCGCGACGATCACGGCCATCGCGAGCAGGCCGTAGAGCATGTTCAGCATCAGCGTGAACATCTGCGCGATCTCGTCGGAGAGGTCCTGCTTGCTCTGGACCTTGATGGCCGGGTTGGCGCCGAGGGCCTTCTCCAGCCTGTCCTTCGTCGCCTCCGAGGCGCCGCCGGACGTCTTGACCATGACCTGCATGTCGGTCGGGTCGTCCTGGTGCGGGGCGAGGGCGGTGTTGTCCAGGATGATGCCCTGGATCATCTCGTTGCCCTGGTAGACCCCGGCGACCGTCAGCTGCTGCTTCTTGCCGTCCTCGTACGCCACCGTGAAGGTGGAACCGGCCTTCCAGCCGTGCGACGTGGCGGTGTCGTCGTCGACGACGACCTTGGTGCCGCCGACCGTGAAGGAGCCGCCGTCGAGCGTGAGGTCGGTCAGCTCGCGGATGGCGGAGCCGGTGACGCCGGTGACGTACTCGGTCTGTCCGTCGATGCGGGCGGGCGCGTTGCGCAGCGGGCTGGTGAGGGCCACGCCGTCGGTCGCCCTGAGCTTCTTCTCGACGTCCGGGGACAGCTCGTTGCCGTTCGCCATCGACACGACGTAGTCGGCCTTGATCGCCGTGGAGGCCATCTTGTCGATCGACTTCTGCAGGCTGCCCGCCATCACCGTCATGCCGGTGATCAGGGTGAGTCCGACCATCAGGGCGGAGGCCGTGGCGGCGGTGCGGCGCGGGTTGCGCACCGAGTTCTGCCGGGCGAGCTTGCCGGACACCCCGAAGATCCGCAGGACCGGCGAGGCCGCCGCGATCAGCGGGCGGGACAGCAGCGGGGTCAGCACGAACACGCCGATGACGAGCAGGACCGCGCCGAGCCCCATGGGGGCCTGGCCGTCCGAGCCGCTCATGGTGGTGGCCGCGAGGACCACCGCGACGCCCGCCCCCGAGAGCAGGGCGCCGATGGTGTTGCGCAGCACCAGCGACTTGGTGGACGCCGTGGCGTGCACGCTGCTCATCGCGGCGACCGGCGCGATCTTCGCGGCGCGGCGGCCGGGCAGCCAGGCCGCCAGCATGGTGATGACGACGCCGACGACGAGGGCGGTCGCGACCGTGCCGGGCGAGACGACCAGCGGGCCGTCGGGGACGGTCGCGCCCAGGGAGCCCATCAGCGAGCGCATGCCGGCGCCGATGCCGACACCGGCGACCAGTCCGGTCAGACCGGCGGCCGTACCGACCACGAACGCCTCGATCAGCACCGACCGGGTCACCTGCCGGCGGGACGCGCCGACCGCGCGCAGCAGCGCCAGTTCCTTGGTGCGCTGGGCGACCAGCATGGTGAAGGTGTTGGCGATGATGAAGGTGCCGACGAAGAGGGCGATGCCGGCGAAGACCAGCAGGCCCTGCCTCAGCCCGCTCGTCTGGGAGGAGATCATCTCGGCCTGGTCGTCGGCGAGCTGCTTGCCGGTGGTGGTCTCGACGAGGTCCTTGGGCAGCGCCTTGTCGAGGGCGGCCTTCAGCGCGGTCTGCGAGGTGCCGGCGGCGGCCTTCACGTCGATCTCGTCGTACGTGCCGGTCTTGCCGAACAGCTGCTGGGCGGTGGCCGTGTCGAAGAGGGTGAGGCTGCCGCCCGCGGCGACGTTGCCGTCGTCGGTGGTGAAGATGCCGGTGATCTCCGGGCTGAGGACGGGGCCGTCGATCGAGAGACGCACGGTGTCGCCGACCTCGTAACCGGCCCGCCGGGCGGTCTCGGAGTCGAGGGCGATCTGGCCGGGGCCCCGCGGGGCGGTGCCCTCCTTCAGGGTGTACCGGGGGTCCTTGTCGCCCCAGTAGTTGCCGCCCTGCGACTGGAAGCCGCCGCCGACGAGCTTGCCGTCCTTGTCGGCGATCGCCGTGAAGCCGCCGACCACACCGATGGCGGACGCGGCGCCGGGGACCTTGGCGCTCCGGTCGAGCAGGGCCTGGGTCAGCTCGGGCGTCTTGCCGATGCGGTCGCCCTCGTCGTCCTGGGACTCGGCCGTGACGGCGACGTCGACCTGGCCGAATCCCTTGGCGGAACTCTTCTGGAAGGCCTCGGAGATGGTGTTGGTGAAGACCAGGGTCCCCGACACGAAGGCCACGCCGAGCATCACGGCGAGCACGGTCATCAGGAGCCGGGCCTTGTGCGCGAGGACGTTGCGCAAGGCGGTACGGAACATGGGTTCTTTTCTTCTCAGTCGTGCCGGGACGGCCGGGCTGTCGGTTCTGCCGGTGCGGGCTGTCGGTCAGGTCGCACTGACCGGCGGTCAGCTCGTGCGGCCCTTGGCGTCGAACTCGGGGCTCTGGGGGTTTCCCCCAGGCAGGCGCCCCATGCGGTCGAGGACCGACTCGGCCGTCGGGCCGTACACCTCGTCGACGATCCGGCCGTCCGCGAGGAACACGACCCGGTCCGCGTACGCCGCGGCCACCGGGTCGTGGGTCACCATGACGACCGTCTGGCCCAGCTCGCGCACGGAGTTGCGCAGGAAGCCGAGGACTTCGGCGCCCGAGCGGGAGTCGAGGTTTCCGGTCGGCTCGTCACCGAAGACGATGTCCGGCCGGGAGGCCAGGGCGCGGGCGACGGCGACGCGCTGCTGCTGGCCGCCGGAGAGCTGCGAGGGGCGGTGGCGCAGCCGGTCGGAGAGCCCGACCATCCGGATGACCTTGTCCAGCCACTCCTTGTCCGGCTTGCGGCCGGCGATGTCCATCGGGAGGGTGATGTTCTCCAGGGCGTTCAGGGTGGGCAGCAGGTTGAACGCCTGGAAGATGAACCCGATCTTGTCCCGGCGCAACTTGGTGAGCTGCTTGTCCTTCAGGGAGCCCAGTTCGGTGTCGCCGATGCGCACGGAGCCGGAGGAGAAGGTGTCCAGCCCGGCCACGCAGTGCATCAGCGTGGACTTGCCGGAGCCGGAGGGGCCCATGATCGCGGTGAACTCGGCCTGCCGGAAGTCGACGGAGACCCGGTCGAGGGCGACCACCTGGGTCTCGCCCTGTCCGTAGATCTTCGAGAGATCCGTGGCACGTGCGGCCACGGCGGTGGTCCGGTCGGCGAGGGGCATGGTGGTCACGGAGGTGCTCCTGTCGGGACGACGGCGTTGTGCGTTTCGGGTTGGACACCATCGTCTCGGCCGCCCGGCGCCGTGTAGTCAGCCGCTGTTCCGGTTCCGGGGGCAGACTTCGGAGTGAGCGCCGGCCGCCGTGTCATACCAGGGGATGACCCGCGCCCCTGAGGGGCCGTTCGTCGAGAACCGGTGGAGCACCCTCGTTCGGACGGTGAAATTCCGTCATTCCGTGTAGACCGGCCGACGCCGCACATGAGGCTATTGGCATGTGCGGATGGCCAGTTCCGGGGCTGATGCTCCCTCAGGCCTCAATAAAATAAGACAACATGGGGCTGCCCGGCCCCTGTTGGCCCGACGCCTCCCGATAGGCTCGAACTTCGACGCGGAGCCCATGGCCTGCCCGGATGGTGGAATGCAGACACGGCGAGCTTAAACCTCGCTGCCCCTCGCGGGCGTACCGGTTCAAGTCCGGTTCCGGGCACCTCCCGTCTTGCGACGGCTCGTCGTTCGCCGACCCGCACCGAGCGCCGCACCACCTCCGGCCCGACCCGTTGACAGCTGAGGAACGTGCGCGCAGACTCACGTCCGACAAGAGTGAAGGAAATTTCACCACACGAACAGTGCCGCGCGGACAGTGACACTGTGGACGCCGTGCGGATACGCCCTCCGAGCGTCACCGGAGAGGTTCCACGTGGCAAT
This sequence comes from Streptomyces sp. ID05-39B, assembly GCF_033794725.1. Lineage (NCBI taxonomy): Bacteria > Bacillati > Actinomycetota > Actinomycetes > Kitasatosporales > Streptomycetaceae > Streptomyces > Streptomyces sp. ID05-39B. The sequence continues at coordinate 11,911 of NZ_JARGEF010000129.1, forward strand.
GACGCCCGTCTGAAAGGGAACGCCCGATGCGCACCACCGTCGGCATCATCGGCGCCGGCCCCGCCGGCCTCCTCCTCGCCCGCCTGCTGCACAACGCCGGAATCGACTCCGTCGTCCTGGAGAGCCGCGACCGGGACTACGTCGAACAGCGCCAGCGCGCCGGGATCCTGGAGCAGGGCACGGTCGACGTCCTGCGCGCGGCCGGCGCCGGGGAGCGCCTGGACCGCGAGGGGCTGCGCCACGACGGCATCGAGCTGCGCTACGACCGCACACGCCATCGCGTCGACTTCCCCGCCCTCACCGGCGGCCGGTCCGTCACGGTCTACGCCCAGACCGAGGTGTGCAAGGACCTCATCGCCCTCCAGCTGCAGGAGGGCGGCCCCCTGCTGTTCGAGGCGGAGGCGCTCGCCGTCGAGGGCGCCGGCACCGACCACCCCCGCGTGCGGTTCCGGCACGACGGGCGGGAGGACGTCCTCGACTGCGCGTACGTCGTCGGCTGCGACGGCTTCTGGGGGATCGCCCGTAGCGCGATCCCCGCCGAACTGACCCGCGTCTTCGAGCGCACCTACCCCTTCGGCTGGCTCGGCATCCTCGCCGACGTGCCGCCCTCGCACGACGAGCTGGTCTACGCCCGCCACGACCGCGGCTTCGCCCTGCTGTCCATGCGCTCCCCGTCCGTCTCCCGTCTCTACCTCCAGGTGCCCGAGGGCACGGACGCCGAGGCCTGGAGCGACGACGAGATCTGGGCCGAGCTGGAGCGCCGCTTCGAGACCGACGACGACTGGACGCTGGAGCGCGGCCCGATCACCCAGAAGTCGGTCACCCCCATGCGCTCCTACGTCCACGAGCCCATGCGGCACGGCCGCCTCTTCCTCGCCGGTGACGCGGCCCACATCGTGCCGCCGACCGGCGCCAAGGGCCTCAACCTCGCCGTCGGCGACGTCGTCACCTTCGCCCGCGCCCTCGTCCACCAGCGGGAGACGGGGTCGGCTGAGCTGCTGGACGCCTACTCGCAGACCTGCCTGCGCCGGGTCTGGCAGGCCGAGCGGTTCTCCTACGACATGACGACCCTGCTGCACCGCGCCCCCGGCGCCACCCCCTTCGAGGAGCGCATCCAGCTGGCCCGGCTGGAGCGGATCGCCTCCTCGCGGGCCGCCGAGACCGACCTGGCCGAGGGCTACACGGGGTTCCCGTTCGGGTGACGCCGTCCGGGCGGCGCCCGACGTAGGGGCGGCGTCAGCCGGTGATCACCGGCCGGTCCCGGACACGTACCGGGTTGGTCATGAATGAGGCCCGCCACCGCGGGGAATCAGGGATCGACGTAGCGTGTTGGGTACGACGACAAGGGAAAGATCCTCCCCAAGCACTAGGGTCATTCCTTTGCCTACCTATTACTCTTGAGCGAAGGCCGCGCTGTTGTGGCCACGTGTGGCCATGGAGGAGTGAAATGAGGAGCACAAACCCGGTCTTCTCGCGACGGGGGTTCAGCCGTGACAGCGGCTACGCGGGCTTCAACGCCGCGCCGCAGGCCGGGGGGCCCGCCGTCGGCACGCAGCAGGGCAACCCGTACGCGCAGGGCGGCCCGTCCGCCCAGCCGGCCGGCAACCCCTACGCGCAGAACCCGTACGCCCAGCAGGACGTCCGGCACGGCGCACCGCAGGCCCCGGTCACCACCGGCGGCGTCATGACCATGGACGACGTCGTCGCGCGCACCGCGACGACGCTCGGCACCGTGGTCGTCACCGCGGTGCTCTCCTGGCTGCTGCTGCCCGTCGACGAGGCGAACATCGGCAAGTCCTACGGCATCGCCATCGGCGCCGGACTGGTCGCGATGGTGCTGGCGCTCGTCCAGTCCTTCAAGCGTCGCCCGTCGCCCGCGCTGATCCTGTCGTACGCCGCCCTGGAGGGCGTCTTCCTCGGCGTGATCTCCAGCGCGGTGTCCACGTACATCTCGGACGGGGTCGTCGCCCAGGCCGTGCTCGGCACGATGGCGGTCTTCGCCGGTGTGCTCGTGGCGTACAAGGCGGGCTGGATCCGCGTCAACCGCCGCTTCTACGGCTTCGTGATGGCGGCCGCGCTCGGCTTCGTGCTGCTGATGGCGGTGAACCTGCTGTTCGCCGTCTTCGGCGGCGGTGACGGCCTCGGCTTCCGCAGCGGCGGCCTCGGCATCATGTTCGGAGTCATCGGCATCATCCTCGGTGCCTGCTTCCTCGCCCTGGACTTCAAGCAGGTCGAGGACGGCATCACCTACGGCGCCCCGCGCGAGGAGGCCTGGTTCGCCGCCTTCGGCCTCACGATGACCCTGGTGTGGATCTACATGGAGTTCCTGCGACTCCTGTCCATCCTCAACAGCGACTGACGCGAGCCGCCTCGGCACGATCGCGCCGACGCCACGAAGGGCCCCGGGTCACCCCGGGGCCCTTCGTCGCGTGCGGGTCCGGTTCGGTGTCGTGCGGGCGCGCTACAGGAGTTTGCGCGCGGCCCTCCTCAGGTCGTACTCGTGGACGATCGCCTTCGCGTGGCCGTACGCGAGGTCGTGCTCGTGGCGGAGCCAGCTCACCTTCTCCTCGAAGCGGAAGAGGGAGGGGCCTTCTTCGACGGTGCGGAGCCAGTCGGCGACTTCACGACCGGTGCAATGGGGGATGCGGGCGAGCATGTTGCGGTGGGTCTCCTCGGAGAGGACGTGGGACATCGGCGCCTCCGGACGCAAAGGGGATGTAAGCCGGTCCTTCAGGTCACCGTGCCTGAGCGTTCGCCCGTTGGCAACAGTCCCGGTACGGCGCGTACGCTCGCGGCGTGCTGGATACGAAGCGTCTGACGCAGGCCGTGGATCACTTCGCCGACCGGTTGCGGGCAGCTCCGCAGAGTCGGCTTCAGCGGGGCGCCGCGGCGGAGGCACTGGGGCTGGCCAGGGAGTTCGCCCGGCGCGCCCAGCTCGCGGAGGAGCCCGCGGCGGAGCCCCGTGAGATGCCCGACGCGGGCATGTTCGCCGCCGCCGACCAAATCACGGTGGCCGTGCACGACTTGGTCCTGGTCCTCACGGACGAGAGCCAGATCGACGAGGCCGTGCGGTTGGTCGAGGAGGCGCAGAAGCGCGCGGGGGTCTGACGGGGGGCGCCGGGGCCGGGTCCGCCCGCCGGGGGAGCCTCAGAGACTGGCTATGACCCGGTCCGCCAGGATGTAGACGCTCTCCTCGCCACAGGCGAAGGTCAGGGCGTACGCGCCCGAGATGCCCGAACCGCCCAGCAGATACGGCGTCTCGCCGGCCGTGAGGGCCCGCGCGAGGCGGTCCGCGGTCTCCCGGTGGCCCGGGGTCATGCACAGGGTGGTGCCGTCGGCGAAGACGTAGACGTCGAGGGTGCCGAGCGGGCCGGGCCGCACATCGGTCAGTTCGACGCGGTCGGCGGCCAGTTCCTCCAGCGCGGTCACCGTACGCTCGTGGTCGTTGACGACCGGTGACTGGACCGGCACGAAGTCCGGGTGGGAGGGGTGCCGGCGGCGGGCCGCGGCCAGTTCGGGGGAGTCCCCGGCGAACTCGTCGGCGTCCGCGGGCGGCTCGGTCACCGGCTCCAGGCCCGCGAAATCGGCCTGCCGGGGCAGGAACAGCTCACTGTCCGGCAGACCCAGCAGCGAGGGCGCGTCGGAGGCGTCACGGGCCTCCTGGGCGGCCCAGAAGGCGCGCGCCTCGGCCAGCTCGCGCTCCCGCTCCTCGGCCAGGGCCTCGGCCACCGCCGCGCGTATCTCAGCCGTGTCGGCCGTCGTGCGGGCGGCCGGAACGAAACCGCGCGGCCCGGCGGCGGCGCCGGCGGTCTCCGCGAGCTGCGTGTGCAGGGCCGCGACCTGACGGCGCAGCTGCAACAGGGTGCGCAGGACGGCGACGCCCACGGCGCCCGTGGCGGCCGTGGTGACCAGCAAGGCGATCGGCATGGCGCTCACTGACGTACTCCCGGTTCAAAGTCGACCCCCGACTTCCTACATCAGCTTGAAGGGCGGACTATCCAGCTGTCAGTGCGTAACGTCACGAAACGGGCAGGAGATTTGCCCGGCCTCAATTGGTGAAACGGCGCTGAGCTGCGTAAATCCCTCCTGGGAGGGAGATAGGTCACATCCTGGGGGAGATTGGATCACAAAACGGCCCGGAATCCAGGGGCTTCCCAGATTCCGGGCCATCGGCTCACGAGGGGTGCCCGGACGGCTACCGAGAGGTCACCGAAGAGGCCGCCGTGCGACGTGTGCGGCTCGTCCGCGTACGACGTCGACCACCGGGGGTCAGCTGAGGCGCTCGATGACCATCGCCATGCCCTGGCCGCCGCCGACGCACATCGTCTCCAGGCCGAACTGCTTGTCGTGGAACTGCAGGGAGTTGATGAGCGTGCCGGTGATGCGGGCGCCGGTCATGCCGAAGGGGTGGCCGACGGCGATCGCGCCGCCGTTGACGTTCAGCTTGTCCAGCGGGATGCCGAGATCGCGGTAGGAGGGGATCACCTGGGCGGCGAACGCCTCGTTGATCTCGACCAGGTCGATGTCGTCGATCGTCAGACCGGCCCGGCGCAGGGCCTGGTTGCTGGCGTCGACCGGGCCGAGGCCCATGATCTCGGGGGAGAGACCGGAGACACCGGTCGACACGATGCGGGCGAGCGGGGTGAGGCCCAGCTCGCGGGCCTTGGTGTCGCTCATGATGACGAGCGCGGCGGCGCCGTCGTTCAGGGGGCAGCAGTTGGCGGCCGTGACCATGCCGTCGGGGCGGAAGACCGGCTTCAGGCCCGCCACGCCCTCCATCGTGACGCCGGCGCGCGGGCCGTCGTCCTTGCTGACCACCGTGCCGTCGGGGGTGGTGACCGGGGTGATCTCGCGCTCCCAGAAGCCGTTCTTGATGGCTTCCTCGGCGAGGTTCTGCGAGCGGACGCCGAACTCGTCCATCTCCTGGCGGGTGACACCCTTGAGGCGGGCCAGGTTCTCAGCGGTCTGGCCCATCGAGATGTAGGCGTCGGGGACGACGCCGTCCTCGCGCGGGTCGTGCCAGGTGGTGCCCTCCTGCTCGGCGACGGCGGCCGTGCGGGCCTCCGCCTCGGCGAAGAACGGGTTGTGCGTGTCGGGCAGGCTGTCGGAGTTGCCGTTGACGAACCGGGAGACGGTCTCGACGCCGGCCGAGATGAAGACGTCGCCCTCGCCGGCCTTGATGGCGTGCAGCGCCATGCGGCTCGTCTGGACGGACGAGGAACAGTAGCGGGTGACCGTGCAGCCGGGCAGGTGGTCCATGCCCATCTGTACGGCGACGATGCGGCCGAGGTTGTTGCCCTGCTCGCCGCCGGGGAGGCCGCAGCCGAGCATCAGGTCGTCGATGTCCCTCGGATCCAGCTCGGGGACCTTCGCGAGGGCGGCCTGGATGATGGTGGCGGTGAGGTCGTCGGGGCGCAGGTCCTTGAGGGAGCCCTTGAAGGCGCGGCCGATGGGGGAGCGGGCGGTCGACACGATGACGGCTTCGGGCATCACGGCTCCATTGGCGTTCACGGGGTGGGTTTTCCGGCGGGGCTTGGACGTTGACTGGAAGTTACCCGTACGTATGGGTCAGGTCACGGGTGTGGTGGTGTGACCCTGACCGCAGTTTACTAAGCGCTTGCTTTTCCGCGCCCCCGCCGCCCCTTCCCGTCCCGTCCCGTCCCTGAGGGCTGCCGCCCCCGGATCCCCGCTGTCGGCCTGAACGGCCTCGTCCTCAAGCGCCGGCCGGGCTGAGACACCGGTCACTGGGGGACGCGCTCCGGCTCCGGGACCCGGCGGCGGCGGCGCCTCTTGAGGAGGGCCCAGGGGCCCCGGGGGCCTGTCGGCATCGCCGCCGCGACCTCCGTGCCCGCCTCCGACGCGGCCTCCGCCGCCGCACGGGCCACCGGGAGGAAGCCCTCGCGGCGGGAGACGTCGGGGCGCTCCTCCTCCGCCGGCCACAGGCCCAGCGTCGCGCACACCGTCGGCAGGACGGCCATCGCCGCCGTGGCGTACCCCTCCGCCGAGGGGTGGTAGTGGTCGGGACCGAACAGCTCGCGCGGGTTCGCCTCGAACTCGGGGCCCAGCAGATCGCCCAGCGACACGGTGCGGCCGCCCTGCTCGACGACGCCGATCGTCTGGGCGGCCGCCAGCTGGCGGGAGGCCCGTCTGGCGAGCCACCGCAGGGGCTGTCCGACGGGCTCGATGGTGCCGAGGTCGGGACAGGTGCCGACGACCACTTCCGCGCCGGCCGTGCGCAGCCGCCGTACCGCCGCCGAAAGGTGACGTACCGAGAGGGTCGGGGGCATGCGGTGGGTGACGTCGTTCGCGCCGATCATGATCACGCAGACGTCGGGCACCGGGGCCGTGCCGCCCACGACGAGCGCGACCTGCCGGTCCAGGTCGTCGGAGCGGGCACCGGGCAGTGCCACGTTGCGCAGTTGCACCGGCCGTTCGGCGACCGCCGCGAGCCCCGAGGCCAGCAGTGCGCCGGGGGTCTGCCCGGCCCGGTGGACGCCCTGGCCCGCCGCCGTGGAGTCGCCCAGCAGCGTCAGGTACAGCGGTTCCGCTCCGGGACCGGGGGTGTCGTAGGCGCGGCCGTAGAGGCCGTCCGCCTGGGGGACGTGCGGGTGTGTGCCGTTGCCGACCTGGCGCCGGGCCAGCCGCATCTCCGTCAGGATCAGCCCGACGGCCGCCGCTCCGGCCAGACCGATGCCGCCGCCGCCGTAGGCCGCCCCGGCCGCGATGCGCCGGGCCACTCGTGCCCTGGACATGCTCGTCATGCCTCGCCGCCACCTCCTCCGTGTCCGTACACCCACTCCTTGCCCCGTACGGACGGTCGGCCAATCTCAACAGGGAGTGAACGTCACGGCCGGGGTCGTAGGCTGGCCTGACCACTACGACCACTGTTTTTGCAAGCAACCGGAGACAACGGTGCAATTCCACGACTCGATGATCAGCCTCGTCGGCAACACCCCGCTGGTGAAGCTCAACAGCGTGACCAAGGGCATCCGGGCTACCGTCCTGGCCAAGGTGGAGTACTTCAACCCGGGCGGTTCCGTGAAGGACCGCATCGCCCTGCGCATGATCGAGGCGGCGGAGGAGAGCGGCGCGCTCCAGCCCGGTGGCACGATCGTCGAGCCCACCAGCGGAAACACCGGTGTCGGGCTGGCCATCGTGGCGCAGCAGAAGGGGTACAAGTGCATCTTCGTGTGCCCCGACAAGGTGAGCACCGACAAGATCAACGTGCTGCGGGCGTACGGCGCCGAGGTCGTCGTCTGCCCGACCGCCGTGGACCCCGAGCACCCGGACTCCTACTACAACGTCTCCGACCGGCTGGTCCGTGAGACGCCCGGCGCGTGGAAGCCCGACCAGTACTCCAACCCCCACAACCCGCTCTCGCACTATCACTCCACCGGCCCCGAGCTGTGGGAGCAGACGGACGGGCGGATCACCCACTTCGTCACGGGCGTGGGCACGGGCGGCACCATCTCCGGGACCGGCCGCTACCTGAAGGACGCCAGCGAGGGCCGCGTCCAGGTCGTCGGCGCCGACCCCGAGGGGTCCGTGTACTCGGGCGGCTCCGGGCGGCCGTACCTCGTCGAGGGTGTCGGTGAGGACTTCTGGCCGACCGCCTACGACCGCACCGTCGCCGACGAGATCGTCGCCGTGTCCGACAAGGACTCCTTCCAGATGACCCGCCGGCTGGCCAAGGAGGAGGGGCTGCTCGTGGGCGGCTCCTGCGGCATGGCCGTGGTCGCCGCGCTGCGGGTCGCCGAGCGGCTCGGCCCCGACGACGTCGTCGTCGTGCTGCTGCCCGACAGCGGCCGCGGCTACCTCAGCAAGATCTTCAACGACGAGTGGATGGCCGACTACGGCTTCCTGGAGGACGAGGGCCCCAGCGCCCGCGTCGCCGACGTCCTCAACGACAAGCAGCACGGCGCCATGCCGTCCCTCGTCCACATGCACCCCGAGGAGACCGTCGGCCAGGCCATCGAGGTCCTGCGCGAGTACGGCGTCTCGCAGATGCCCGTCGTCAAGCCGGGCGCCGGTCACCCGGACGTGATGGCCGCCGAGGTCGTCGGCTCCGTCGTCGAGCGCGAGCTGCTGGACGCCCTGTTCAGCAAGCGGGCCTCGCTGGAGGACCCGCTGGAGAAGCACATGTCGGCCCCGCTGCCGCAGGTCGGCTCCGGTGAGCCGGTCGGCGACCTGATGTCCGTGCTGGGCACGGCCGACGCGGCGATCGTGCTGATCGAGGGCAAGCCGAGTGGTGTGGTCAGCCGGCAGGACCTGCTGGCCTTCCTCGCCAAGGGCGCCGTGAAGTAGCTTCCGGCGTCCGGGGGCGGAACACCGGGGAAACCTGCGGTGAACCGCCCTCGCCGGCGGCGGACTTCCGTTTGCCTACAGAAAGGGTGGACTTCGCGGAAGTGGTACGAGGGCGTCACGTCCGCGCAGCACACGCTTAACACGCGTCCGGCATATTTGTGGTCGTCGGAAGGGCAGTGGAGGTACCTCCCAGGCGTTGAGCACTGGGGGAGGCTCCCCGCCCCACCGACACCCGAACGGCGTCACGGACCTCCGGAGCGGCTCCCGGACCTCCACCGACGCCATGGACGCGAAAGCCTGGCCTGACCCGGCTCGCGTCCCTCGCGGGGACCGCCGTCGTCCCGCCCCCCGGTAACGGGGGTGCGGCGGTCCCCGCGACATAGCTCCTCCCGGGCGCGGCCCGGTCTCCGGTCACCTCACCCGCCTCGGACGCAATGCCTCAGGGGCCGGTCACCTCACCCGCCTCAGGCGCGTTCCGCCGCCACCGGCGACGTCCGACTCCCCAGCAGCGCCGGCCGCTCCGCCGTCTTTGAGCCCGGCTCCGGCGTGTGGACGACCAGCGCCTGCTCCTGGTCGGCGGTGACCGCCGGCGTCTCGTGCGGGAAGGTGAGCAGGCCGGCGACCGGGTGCCGGACCCGCTTCACGCCGTACGCCTACGCCACCAGCCGGCCCCGGCACGTCAACCTGCGCCAGAGCATGGTGCTGCCGACCCGGCAGGCCTGAGAGCGGCTCCTGAGCGGGGCCGGCCGGCGGTCAGCCCTCCCAGTCGCTGCTCTGGGAGGAGTCGCGCCGCCTGCCGAACAGAGCCGGGTTGATCCGGGCCGCCTGCACGACGTTGATGCCGACGATGCCGAGCCAGGACACGATCAGCCCCGGCAGATGCGCCACGCCCGCGCCGATCGCGGACAGCGGGACCGCCAGCACCAGCGAGACGATCCCGAAGCCGAAGCGCTCACCCCAGGAGTCGGTGGCCCCCGACGAGCGTCCGTCGCGGGCCGACACCATCTGCTGCTCGGCATACTGCCGGCGCACCCGACGCTCGACGGCGCCGTCGATACGCTGGTCGACCTTCTCCAGGAACGAGTCCACCAGCGCGGACTCGTACTCCTCGCCCAGTTCCCTGCGGGCCTGCAGAGTGGCGTCGAGTTCCTTCTTCAGCTCGGTGTCCCGCGCGTCCATGGTGGTCTCCCGTCCCGTCATTGCCTCCACGGTAGGCAGCGGACCCGGCGCGGGCACTGGGGTTAGCCCCCCTCTTGGCAGGGGGGTCAGCCGACCGCCGGACGGGCCGGTACGGGTCAGCCCCACACCCGGCTGCGCCCCTTCCTCGCCGACCCCGAGCCCGCCTCCTCCGGTGTGATGATCCTGGGGGACGCCGTCGGCGCCGCCCTCGGTGACCTGAGCGCCTTCTCCGCCCCCGCGTCCCTCGGTCACGCTGTACTCTCCCGGGGCGTCGAGGAGCAGGCCGGCTTCGCCTCGCCCGCCGCCCGGCAGACACTGCGGGTCTGCGGCGCGTACCGTCTCGTCGTCGGCTGTGAACTCGTCGCCGCCGTACGGGCGCTGCACCAGCGCGACCTGAGGCCCGAACCGGAGCTTCTGGCGAGCCGGGCGCTGGAGCCGGCCGAGTCGGTGCTCGACGAGGACCAGGCCGACCGGCCGCTCACGGACGACGTGACGGCGGCGGCCCGGCTGCTGGACCGGTTCACGGACATCTGGAGGGGGAGCGGGGCATGAGCGCGGACAGGGACACGGGTGTGGACGCGGGCGCGGACGTGGGTGCGGGGTCCGGTGCGGGGCCCGCACCCA